>JACPZV010000529.1 GCA_016195295.1 Acidobacteriota bacterium | reverse complement strand
CACGATCTGCATGCTGGTGCTGGGCTATCTGCCAGTCGTGTGGCGTCGCATCAACTAGTGATACGATTTGGCCATGGCCGCAGCGATGATGAGCGTCGACGACGCGGGTCGCGCGCTGGGTGTGTCACGGTCGACCGTCTGGCGGCTGATTCAACGGGGCGACCTTCCGAGCGTTCGTCGAGGCGGACGCCGGCTCGTTCCATCCACGGCGCTTCACACCCGCGCGCGTCGCGGCTCGACCGCGCAGATTCCTCACTTTTCCCACGACCATCCACTCTTCCGTCTCGCTGGCGCGGGCCGAGGCGGTGGCAAAGCGCCCGGCGCCCGGGATAAGCACGCCATTCTCGACCGGTGACTCGCGGCGTCCTCCGCCGTGCTCGACACCCGACTCGTGTCGAGGGCGTTCACGTTTGATCATCATTTTCGGCAGTACGGGCGGATTCAGGTGCTCGGCTTGAAACGATGACGGCTTCATCGACGGCTGGTTCCAGCGCGCGAACGCGCGGGGTCACCCGCGATCCTCATCGCAACTGAAACACACGGTCGCTCTGAGCGACGGCGATTTCGCGCGCGCCCGAGCGACGCAGCCACTCGGAGACTTCGACGCCGTCCTGATCCAGAAATGCGGTCTCGTGGACGATGGCGTGGGTCGCGCCCGAGGAGAGGAGCGCCTGCCACGCGTCGGCGCCGGCGGGAATGTGCGAGAGCAGCGGCACGAGACGCGCGTAACTCGCGGGCGAGAAACCGGAATAGCCGTTGACGATTCGCCGGCGGTGATAGCCCGAATAGAAGACGTACCTGATCTCGTACGCGACGGCGCCGAACGGAAACTCCGCCACCACGGTCTCCGCCGGCAAGCCGCGAATCGCGCGGTAGACCTGCGGCACGTCCGCGATCTCGCGCGGCGGCCAGGCATAGCCCGGCGCGGGGAGGCGGTCGTTCGCCGCGGTGGGCACGCTCCAGCTCTCCGCTAGGATCGCCACCATTCCGAGCGCCACAAGCGCTCGGCCCGCGCCGCGCCAGCGCGTCCCAAGCGCCGCCGCGCCGAGCCCAGCGAGGACCGCAAGAAAGAGGGCCACGAGCATGAAATTGAGCGAGACCACGCGCAAGCCATCGAATCCCGGGATCCATCGATAGAAGACGCTGTACAAGCCCGGACCGATGCGCCTCCCATTCGCGTACATCACGGGGCCGAGCGACATCAACGCAGCCGCCACGGCGGCGCATGCAAAAAACCCGACGGCTGAACCCCGTGTCCCGCGCGCGACGCGACGAACCCACGGCGAGACCAGCAACAAGGCCACGATCGCGACCGCAGTCCCGCCGAACAACCTGGTTCCGGCATCGTGACGGATCGTAATCACGGACGAGAGCACGGGCGAGAGTGCGCCGGTGACGAGAACGTTCGCGAGCAGCAATGCGAGTGCAACCACGGCGGTCGCGAGCGTGAGTGCGAGCGCACGGCGTCCCCACGGCAGTTGGTCGCCAGGCTGTCGGGCGCCCGTGACGGCGCGCGCGAGTCCGAAGCCAATCGCCACGGTCGCGAACGCGAGGATCGTGAAGCCCGGGAAGCCTTGATTCTCGTTGCGCGGCATCGAGCGGACGAGCGTGCCCAAGAGTCTCGAGCTACTCGAGATCGTCGCGAAGGCCCGCGTGTCGGCGGAGAACTGCTGGATGTCGCCGGGGTCGCGCACGCCAACTTCACCGATCGCTCGCGCGTGGAAGTAGGGCCGCAAGAACAACGCCACCACGATCAGCACGGCCGCTCCCGCCACGACGAGCGCGCGCCACGTACGGCGGTCGCCGAGCGTGCCGCGCGCCGCCATTTCGTAGACGCAGTACGCCGCAGCGAACGGGGTGAAATACGCCATGTAGTACCCGCACGACAGCGCTTGCGCAAGCAACGCGACGGCGCCGCCCACGAGCGGGCGCAGCCGAGACGTGACGAAGAAACGCCGGAATCCGTACAGCGCGAACGGCATCCACTGGCTCGAGACGACTTCGAGGTGCGTATACTGATCGATCCGATAGGGCGCGAACGCGAACGCGAGGCCGGCGAGAAAGGCGGCAAGCGGCTGGCCGGTCAGCTCGCGCACCAGCAAGTACATGCCGAGACCCGACAAGACAAACGTTCCGAGGAGCAAGACGTTGTAACAGAGGATGACGTTGTCGGTCGCGGCCAGCAGCGGCAGGATCTGCAGCATCTGCGGCGTCAGGTGCTCGGAGTACGCCAGCGTCAGGGGCGCGGGATAGAAAATGTTGGCGTCCCAGTAGTGGGATAATGCGGAGAGATCTCCGTGAAGCGCACGCAACAGCTGGCCCCCCGTCCACAGCAGAACCCAGCAGTTGAACAGCGGATCGCCCATGTCTCCGGCGATCCGCCGATTCATGATCGTCACAAGCGGCCACGTCATCACGATCGCGGCGACGAGATACGACGCGGAGACGATCGACGGGCGAGACCAGACTTGACGGCGCGCGGACGATGACATTGCGCGTTATTCTATCTGCCGGCGAGATTCACGTTGACACGGTACGCGCGACGCGTGCTATACACGACTCTCACCCACCCGACTTGATGGCGGCCACGACTGACATCACCACGCTCTCCGTCATTATTCCGGTCTACAACGAAGTTCGAACGATCGCCACGGTGATTGCCCGAGTCAACGCCGTTGACGTCCACGGCCTCCGCAAGGACATCGTCGTCGTCGACGATGGGTCGACCGATGGAACGCGGGAGGTGCTGCGGGCGTTGCGCGACGACGGGCACGCGCGCGTGATCCAGCAACCCGCGAACAAGGGCAAGGGCGCCGCGGTGAGAGCGGGGCTCGAGGGTGTCACGGGCGAGCTGGTGATCATCCAGGACGCGGACCTCGAGCTCAGCCCCGACGAGTATCCGCGCCTGGTCTCGCCGTTCCTCGACGATCCGGCCACGCAAGCGGTATTCGGCTCGCGGTTCCTCGCGGGATCTCCGGGAGGCCGGCCGCTGGCGGTGTTCGCCAACCGCTTCCTCACGGGCCTGACGAACCTGCTCTACGACGCCGGCCTCTCGGACATGGAGACCTGCTACAAGCTGTGCCGGACCGACGTCCTGAAAGCTCTCGATCTGCAAAGCGACCGGTTCGAGATTGAACCGGAGATCACCGCCAAGCTGCTCAGACGCGGCTGCGCGATTCGGGAAGTCGCCGTCAGCTATCGGCCGCGCAGCCGAGCCGATGGAAAGACGATCAACTGGAGAGACGGCGTGCGGGCTATCATGACGCTCATCAAGTGGCGCGCCGCCCGCAAAGTCTAGAGATGGAGGAGATGGGCAAGACTCTCATCGCGCTCTCGCTGATCGTGGCCTGCGCCGTCGTCCATGCCGGCTGCAAACGCGAAACGGCGCCGACGCTGCCGCCGTCCGCCGCGCCGCCGGATCCCGCGATCGCGGAAGCGGCCGCGCTGGCCGCGCTTCCGATTCACGTCGATCAGCCCCTCGGTTCCGACCTGCAGCTCGTCGGGCTATCGGTCGAGGCCCGTCCCGATCATCGTTCGTGGGTCGTCACGCTCCACTCGAAGGTGTTGCGCAAACAGAATCCGCGCGCCCAGCTCTGGCTGCACGCGTACCCGAAGGGCAGTCACGAGTATTTCATCGTCGATCTGATCAGCACTTCACCTCCGGCCGACGCGGGCCGCGTCGTGACCGACGGGTTTCTGCTGAAAAAGGCGGGCGCGTTCGATATGTACGCGGGTGTGATGGGCGCGGACGGCAGCTACGGCCCCGCCTTCGGTCTTGGATGGGTGGGCGTCGGTGACCCTGACACGAAGGCGTATCACGAGGCGTACCGGTTCCTTCAAGAAGCGAACGACGCGCGTGCCGCCGCGATGCTGGAACAGGCGCGGCGCGACTACCCCAACGCGAAGCTGCCCTGATGACGCGTCCCTTTCAGCCGTTGTAGCGCACCAACACCATCGTCACGTCGTCGCTCTGCGTCGCGTCGGCGCAAAACGTGCGGACGTCCGCCAGCAGCGCATCCATCAATTCCCGCGGCGCCTTCCCGCCGTGCGCGTTCACGCACGCCAGCAAGCGGTCGTCGGTGTACTCCTCGCCTTCCGGGTTCAACGCTTCGGTGACGCCGTCGCTGAACGCGACGACGACGTCGCCTTTCTGGAGCCTGACGGTTTCCTCGTCGAACGACGCGTGTTCGAACAGCCCCAGCACGACGCCGCCGGTGTCGAGCCGGCGGATGCCGGAGGCGGACACGAGGAGCGGCGGGTTGTGCCCGGCGTTGCAGTACGTCAGCGAGCCGTCGGGCCCGAGCATGCCGTAAAACGTCGTCAGGAATCGCGCTTCAAT
>JACPZV010000528.1 GCA_016195295.1 Acidobacteriota bacterium | reverse complement strand
CGCTGGCGGCGCTCGCGTGGACGCTGGCGACGTCCCCTGATGCCACGCTGCGGAAGCCCGCGGAAGCCGTCCGGCTCGCCGAGCGCGCGGCCACGTTGACCAATCGCCGCGACGTCACCGTGCTCGACGCGCTGGCGGCCGCGTACGCCTCCGCCGGCCGATTCGCGGACGCCGTCGCGTCAGAGCAGGTGGCGCTCGATCTGGTCGAGACCGCCGGGGCGACAGCGGCCGCCGCACCGATCCGCTCGCGGCTGGAGCTGTATCGGCGGAAGAAACCGTTCCGCGATCTCACCAGGCCCGAGCCCGGTCGCAAGCCGTAAGACATCAATCTGTCTTCTGTTCCCGGCTGACACCCAAACGTAACAACGCGACCGTCGTTGTGCATCGCCAGGGTAACACCACGGGCCCCGGCGGGCACGGCCCACCTCGGTTCCGCCTTCCCGCAACAGCCTGAAAACACGGCGTCTCTCGCGAACAAAGGCCCGGCCAGCCGACCTGGAAGGCAAGTTGCGTTCAGCACAAGCGTGAGAACGCTGGTACTGGCGGCTCAAGCGTTGCTGATGTTCGTCATGTTTGCCGCGAAGCTGCTCGCGGGAGGAGGAGATTCGAGCGGGACCATCATCGGCCGCGTTCGGTGGTCAGGGGCGCCCGCGGATCTTTCCAACTTCGTGATCTGGATCGACGACATCAATGGCCGGTCTGCCACGCCGAGCGCGCCTGCTGTCATGGACCAGAAGGACTTGCGCTTTGTCCCTCACGTACTGGCCATTCCGGTCGGCACCACGGTGGTGTTTCCCAACACCGATCCCGTGTCGCACAACGTGTTCTCGATCTCGGAGGTGAAGCGCTTCAATCTCGGACTCTACGGGCGTAGCACGGTCCGCCGGGTGACCTTCGACAAGCCGGGTGTGGTGGAGCTGCTCTGCAACGTTCACCTGGAGATGGGCGCCTATATCGTCGTCGTCTCGAACGGCTACTTCGCTCAGACCAGTTCAGACGGTACGTACCGCATCGCCGGGGTCCCGGCCGGCCAGCACCGCGTGCGCTGCTGGCACGAACGGCTGCCGCTCCAGGAGCAAGGCGTCGCCGTGCCCGAGAATGGCTCGGTCACGCTCGATTTTTTCGGACGGAAGTGACGCGACCGTCCCGGCACTTAAGGGGGAGCCATCCCACGCGGTGGCTTCCCGGGAGACGACGATGAAGAATGCAATGAAACTGCTGACTGCTGTGCTGGTCCTGCTGGCTGCGGATCTGTTCCTGTGGACGGCGCGCGCAGCGGCCATCCCGGCTTTTGCGCGTCGCTACGAAACCGCGTGCACGACGTGTCACGTCGTGCCCCCCAAGCTCAACGCCTTCGGCGTGGCGTTCAAAAATAACGGCTATCGGATTCCGGTCGACGATGAGAAGTTCGTCAAGCAGCCGGACGTGCCGCTGGGCGCGCCGGGGTGGAAAAAGATATGGCCCAAAGGTGTGTGGCCTGGCGCGATTCCGGATCGCGTCCCGCTGTCAGTCGGGGTGGAGATGGTGGCCGACGTCAATCCCTCGGACCCCGTGAAGCTGAACTTTGCGTTTCCCGAGGAGATCGAGCTTTTGGGGGGAGGCACCCTCGGCGATAGTTTGTCGTTCTTCAGCGATCTGGCTTTCGAATTCGGCGACGGGACCGAAGTCGGGCTCGAGCGGGGCCACTTCAACATGCAGCTCAGCGAGAGCCACCTGGCGAATCTCAGACTGGGTCTCATGGAGACCGGCGCCACGCCTTTTTCGCGCTTCTCGTACCGGCTCACAGACGCCGATTACATCGTCAGCGACTTTCGCTCCCGTGACGGCGGGTTCCGCTTTCGCGCCAGACAGCAGGGGCTCGAGTTGTGGGGCGCCAAGAACGGTCCGACCGCCGGCGGTTTTCAGTACAGCGCCGGCATCGTCAATGGCAGCGGCGACAGCTCTGACAACAACTCTCAGAAGGACGTGTACGCGAACGCCTCGTACAAATTCGGCGGGTACGGCGTCACAGGGCCTGCCGGCGCCGGCGCGGTCGACACGTTGAAGAGTACGGACAACTTCATCGACAACTCCGTGGAGATCGGGGCGTTCGGCTATCGGGGATGGGCCGGCGAGGCCGACGAAGGAAAAGACGACTTCACTCGCGTCGGATTCAAAGTGAACGCCTACCTCGATCGGCTCAACGTCTTCGGTGCGTACGTCCGGGCGCGCGACACCCTTCCCACGGGCGTTTTGCTCAGCAGCAACGCCTGGTTCATTGAAGGGGACGTGGTGACGCTGCCGTGGATTGTCGGCATCGTGCGCTACGACCAGGCCGAGGGGGATGACGCGACCTTCCTGAACGTGAAGCGTGTGGTTCCCGCGGTCTCCATGATGATTCGCGCCAACGTGATTCTGAGCGCGGAAGCGAACATCTATGTGGGCGGCGAGAAGAACGGCGTGCTCAACGGCGACGTCGCCCACAACAAAGGCGCCGTTCGGTTGGCGTTCCTGTTCTGATGAGGGAAGAGTCCGGAGCTCACCGAGGCGGCCGCCGAAGAGCCACAGTGCGCCGGGGCGGCTCCTCGAACGAAAACCAGGAGGACGGACATGACCGGGATTGTCGG
>JACPZV010000487.1 GCA_016195295.1 Acidobacteriota bacterium | reverse complement strand
CGCGCGGAAGCTGAGCGTGGCGCACCGTGGGTAGGCGCCATCAAGGCCGATATCGCCTGGCAGGAAGACGTGTTCTGCTTCGGCCCACCGCTTGAAGACGTGAAGAAAGCCTTCGACGGCGCCGCCTTCTTCCACGTCAGCAGCGCGCGGCGCATGTGATACGGCGAGCTGACCAGCAGGATGCGGCGCCACCCATTCCGGTCGAGAATCTCGCGCGTGAACGTCACGTTCTCGAAGGTGTTCGCCGCGCGCGTCTCAAGCACGATGGCCGAGTCCGGCACGCCGCTGGCGACCGCCAGCGCGCGCATCACCTCCGCCTCTTTGAACGCGAACACGAAGCCCGACGAAATGACGATGCGCGGCGCGAAGCCCTGGCGATAGAGATCCACGGCCTGCTTGACGCGCTCCTGATAGCCCCCGCCGGCCTGCCCGGATTCGCCGACGCCGCCCGCGAACACCACGATCGCGTCGGCGTGCTGCGGCGGCGCTTCGACCTTCAGCGGCGCGGCCATCAGCCACACGGCCGGCGTTTCGAACAGGATCCCGTAGGCGAAGACGAGGGCGAGCACCGCTTCGAGCGCGCGGCGGCGCGCGAGGCGGTACGCGCGCCGCAGACGTTCGTCCCAGCCGTCGCGCGTTCGCGCACGCTCGGCCAGGGCGCCCGTCACGAGCGCGGACATCGCGTCGATGCGGCTCGTCCAACTGTTTTCGCGGGCGACGCTTCGTCTTCGCTCGATTTCCGCGGGCGCCGCCGGCGTCAGCGCGGATCGCACCGCCTGCTCGAACTGCGCCGTATCGGACGCGATGGCGAGCACGCCGCCATGATCCGCATTGAACCGGCGGACTTCGGGCAGGTCGCTCGAGACGACGGGCACGCCCATCGCGAGGTACTCGTTGAGCTTCACCGGGTACACGCTCGCGGTGTACTCGCTGACGCGGTACGGCACGAGTCCGACGTTGAAGCCCTTGATGTAGTGCGGCACCTCGTCGTGCGGACGGCCGCCGAGCAGATGCACGTTGGGACAGGCCGTGAGTCGCGACGTATCGCTGTGCGTCGGGCCGACGAGCGCGAACGTCACGTCGGGCATCCGCCGGGCCAGGTCTACGATCAGATCCTGATCCAGCCACACGTGCAGCGCGCCGACGTAGCCGGCAATCGGCGGGTGAAGCGCCTGGAGATCGGCCGGCATCGCGTCAGCCGCGGCGTTCACGGCGGTGAACTTGTCGTAGTTGACGCCCGCCGGAAAGCGCCGCGCGCGGGTGGTGTACTGCCGCGCCCGATCGAGCAGCTTTTGCGACGTCGCGAACACGAGATCCACGTCGGCGAACAGCTGAGCCTCGCTCCGCTTGATGCGGCGTGCGGCGTGCGAGCTGGCCGAGAAATCGTCCGCACAGTAGTAAATCGTGAGACTCGGATCGACCTCGCGAATCAGATCGCGCGCGGTCGGCGTCGGCAGGAACGTCCAGACGATCGGCTGGTGGAAGCCGGTGGCCGCCATCCATCGCCGCAGCGGGCGGAACAGCACGTGGCGGTTCAGCCAGCCCGCGATCCGCGAATACGGAAACGGCAGGAACAGCGGCGAGTACACGAACAAGTTCTCGCGTTCGAGGCGGAACCCCTTCGTGCTGTGCCACCAGTTCTTGATGCGCTGGCGGATGCGCGTCATGTCGCTGACGCCGGGCGCGCGGACACCGGTATTCTCGATGAACAGCACGCGATTGCCCCGCGCGGCGAGCGTGCTCATCAGCTCGTGATGGATCTGCCAATGGAAATCCCAGTCCACCGACGAGATGCAGACGATGTCGCGGCCGGTCAGCATTGCGTGTGTAGGCCGGGTCCTTTTGGACCCGGCAGGCCGGTCAGCATTCCAGGTGTAGGCCGGGTCCTTTTGGACCCGGCTCCCATCACAGTCTGCGCGCGCTGTACCCAGCGATACCAGTCGTAACACCCCGCGACGATCCTCCGGATCTCGCCGTCCCCGTCGCACCAGGACACCCGCAGGCGCCTGAGGGCCAGCGGATCCGCGTCGCGCCGGTTGCGGCCGGACACGGTCGTGCACGCGACTTCGAATCCTTCTTCGTCGAGGGCCGCCCGCGTGCGGCCATCGAACGTGCCGAACGCGCCGAACGGATAGGCGAAGGCGCGCGGCGGCCGGCCGATGCGATCGGCGATCGCCAGCCGTGAGCGCCGCAATTCATTGCGCATTGCCGCGCGGTCGAGATCCGCGAGGCGCGGATGCGTATCGGTGTGGCTGCCGATCGCAAACCCGTTCCGCGCCAGCGTCTCGAGTTCGGCCCACGTCATCGGCCGTCCGAGAGACGGCTCCGCGAGCGGCATCGAATCGCGACCCACCCACGCGGTGGTGACGAAGATGGTCGCCGGGTACCGGCGCTCGCTGAGCGCCGCCGCCGCGTGATCGTGCACGCCGACGAAACCGTCATCAAACACGATCGACACGGCGGCATCCGTCATCGCACCGCGGCGCAGCGCGCTCACACCATCGACGAGATCGACCACACGTGCGCCGCACGCAGCAATCTCGGCGAGCTGCGCCGAAAAGCGTGATGCCGACACCCCCATCTGCCCTGCATCGTCGCACGGTTCCGCGGTTACGGCGTGATACATGAGGATGGTCAACGTGCCCGGCTGCGGCGTCTGTCGACCCGCGGCGGAGAGGATCCGGCCGACCGTCTGACGCGCGCGGGTTTTCGCCACGGTCATCCTGCGCGCGCGAGGCGAAGAATCCCCTCACGCCCCCAACGAACGAACGGTCCTCGAAGGGATCGGCCACGGACGAAGCGATTCCACGCGCCGACGAGGGCGCCAAATCCCGGCACGCTGAACGGGAATTGCAGCACGTGATACACGGCCTTGTCCGTGGTCAGGCCGGCGGCGCTCGCGAAACGCTCGATCTCGTCTGTGGAAAACCCGCGGTTCGGAATGTCTCGGCGGAAGGTCAGGCGTGAGGGATCGGGTGTGGCGGCCAGTCCGAGGCGAGCGGCCACGGCCCGTGCGGCGCGCGCCACGGTGATGGCGACGCGGTGCAGCCGGTTGAGCGGCGACTGCGCGTTCGGAAACGTGACGATCACGTGACCGCCGCGCGCCGTGACGCGCGCGAGCTCGGCGAGCGCGAACTCGAGCGACGGCAGATACTGCAGGACGCCGACGCACAACGCCGCGTCGAAGCTGCCATCGGCGAACGGCAGCCGATCCAGATCGCCGACCATGAAGCAGGCGCGCCGGAGATCGCCGGGCACATGCCGGCTGGCCGTGGCCACCATCTCGTGCGAGAGATCGACGACCCAGCAGTCCGCGCCGCGATCGAGCAGCTGTCGCGTGAAGACGCCTGGTCCGGCGCCGATGTCAAGCACGCGGCGAGCCGACGCGGGCGTCATCCCCAGCACGAGATCCCGCCGCTCGCGAAACGTGTCGCGGCGCGCGTCGCCCGAGCGGCCCGGCTGGTACGCGTCGAGATACCCGTCGACCTCGCGATCGAAGTACCGCCGGACGCGTCCCTTGGCGGCGTCCGATTCGCTCACCGGCGCCATCGTGTCAAGAGTGCGTTGCAAAAACGCGTTGCAGAATTAGCTGACCGCGGGTGGCGCCGAACGGGGCGCCCCCCGGCGCGGAGCCCCGGTGCCGTGATCACGTGCTTTTGGGGCGAGCACCGGAGGGGCTGTTCGGCGACAGGACCCGTGAAGCTAATTCTGCAACGCGCTCTAAGACCCGGCATGCGCGGAACGATCGAGGAGATTCATGTAGAGCCTGAAGTATCGATCGGCGACGGTCGTCATCGCGAACCGTTCGGCGATCGTCGCTCTGGCGCGCTCGCCGAGCGCGCGACGGAGCGCCTCGTTCGACCACAGCCTCGCCAGGGCGGCGCCGAGCGCGCCGACGTCGCCGGCGGGCACGATGAGGCCATTCGATTCGGACTGCATCACGGCATCGGTGACGCCGGGAATCGCCGCCGACACGCACGCCAATCCAGTGGCCATCGCCTCGAGCAGCGCGTTCGACATTCCCTCACGAGACGAAGGCAGGACGAAAACATCGGACGCGCGCAAATACTCGGCGACCGCGTCGGTACGTTCCACCCACACGACGTCGCTTTCGAGTCGGTCGATCCGATGTAGAGGAGCGCCGCGCGCGCGCCTGTCTGGGCGCGCGCCAGCCTCCACGCCTCGAACAGCACGCCGGGGCCTTTCTCGCGCGACCAGAAGCCGACGTAGGTCACGATCGGCACGCCGGCGGGCAGACCCAGTCGCTCGCGCAATGCGGCGCGCGTCGCGGGATCCGCCGGCGCGAATTGCGTCGCGTCGACGCCGTTGGGAATCTGCTCGATCTTGCGCGCGGGCACGCCGGCGCTCACCGAGCGCTCGACCATGGCCGGACTGACCGAGACGAGGCGATCGGCGCTCGCCAGGCCCGCGGCCAACACACGGCCGAATCGTCTCGAGCGAATGGCCACCGGATCGTCCCAGCCCACGGACGTCATCTTCTGGACGATGCGCCGGCCCGACAGCCGCGCGACCGCGAGCAGGACGAGCATCTTCTCGGTGAATCCGTGGAAATGAAAGATGTCGTGCTCGCGCGCCAGCGCCGGCGCCAGCGCGAGCAAGCGCGCCAGCCCCGCGAGCTTGGTGAACGGCTGTTGTGGATCGATGAAGACACGGCGGACGGCAATGCCGTCGACTTCCCCCCTCGACGGCAGGCCGCGGTCGGCGGTTGTCGTCAGAACGGAGAATCGCACGCGGTCGCGGAGCG
>JACPZV010000486.1 GCA_016195295.1 Acidobacteriota bacterium | reverse complement strand
GGTCTCCACGGGCCGCCATTGGTCGTGTGGTTTCAGCGTGATGACGGTTTCCATCATCGAGAACGGCGCCGGATCGGTTGACGTATCCGCCCGCCCTGCTTTGCCAAGGACACGATCGACCTCGGGGAACTGTTTGATAATCCGGTCCTGGACCTGCAGCAGCCGTTGCGCTTCGGTCACCGAGATTCCCGGAAGCGTGGACGGCATGTAGAGCAGAGTGCCTTCGTCGAGCGGCGGCATGAACTCCGACCCGAGGCGCTGGTAGATCGGCACCGTGGCGGCGACGATGGCGATCGCTCCCGCGAGCACGAGCCACTTCCACCGAAGCGACCACGCGCAAATCGGCTCGTACGCCCGAATGAGGATTCGGCTGATTGGGTGCGTTTCCTCTGAATGAATCTTTCCAACCAGGACCGCATTGGTGATGCGCGCCAGCCACGCCGGCTTGAACGAGAAGTCCCTCATACGCGTGAACAACAGCCGCATCGCGGGATCGAGCGTGATGGCGAGCACCGCCGCGATGATCATCGAGAAGTTCTTCGTGTACGCGAGCGGGCGGAAGAGGCGGCCTTCCTGCGCCTCCAGCGTCAGGACCGGGAGAAACGAGACCGCAATCACGAGCAGGGCAAAGAAGCTTGGGCCACCGACTTCTTTGACCGCATCGACCACGACGCGGTGGTAGTCCTCCTTGCGTCCGGTCCGATCCCATAGCTCCAGCTTCTTGTGCGTCTGCTCGACGACGACGATCGCCGCATCCACCAACGCGCCAACGGCGATGGCAATGCCACCCAGCGACATGATGTTGGAGGTGACGCCCATCATCCGCATCGGGATGAACGAGATCGCCACGGCCACCGGGATGGTGATGATGGGGATGAGCGCGCTCGGAACGTGCCACAAAAAGATGAGGATGATGACCGACACGATCAGGAGCTCTTCGATCAACGTGTGCTTCAGATTTTCGATCGAGCGCAGAATCAGCTCCGACCGATCGTACGCGGTGAGGATCTTCACGCCAGGCGGCAGCGTGGGCTCCAATTCCTTCAACCTGTCCTTGACGCGTTCGATGACGTGGAGCGTGTTCTCGCCCTGGCGCATGATGACGATGCCCGCGACTACGTCGCCCGTGCCGTCGAGATCCGCGACGCCACGCCGGAGATCCGGCCCGAGCGTCACTGCCCCGATTTCGCGCACGCGTACGGGCACTCCGCTGTCGCTTCGAGCCAGCACGATGTCGCCGATATCGGCCGGCGATTTCGCGTAGCCCCGGTACGGACTTCAGGTAGTAGCGCAGATACCAATCCTGATTGCTGCGGAGCTCGTCGAGGCCGTGTCGGCCGGTAGTGTCGACGAGCGCGTACTGAAAGACCCAGCCGACGCCCGTCGCGTCCGGCCCGAGCTCCGTCCGCACGTCCTGCGGCAATCGCGGGAGCACGCCGGACAAGTACTCCAGCGTGCGCGAGCGGGCCCAGTAGATGTCGGTGCCTTCGTCGAAGACGATGTAGACGTAGGAGTAGCCGAAATCCGAGAAGCCGCGGACCGCCTTGACCTTCGACGCCCCAAGCATCGCCGTCACGATCGGGTAGGTGACCTGGTCCTCGACGATGTCCGGACTCCGATCCCAACGTGAGTAGACGATCACCTGCGTGTCGCTGAGATCCGGGATCGCGTCCAGCGGTACCGTCCTCATCGACCACACGCCCGCGACGACGGCGACGGCCACCAGCAGGAAGACGACGAAGCGGTTCCGCGCCGAGAATTCGATGACGGCGTTAATCATGGCGGTGCGCTCCCATGCTGGAAACCGCGGCCTTGAGCTGACTCTCCGAATCGATTAAGAAGGTGCCGGACGAGACCACGCGCTCGCCCGCGGCGAGGCCGCGCGTGATCGTCACGCGATCCCCGTACCGTTCACCGACGACCACCTGTCGCGGCTCGAGATAGCCGTCGCCCAGATCGACGAAGACCGTCTGCCGGTCGCCCGTGTCGAGCACCGATTCGGCCGGCACGGTGAGCTGCGCTGCCGTGGCGATGGCGAACTCGACGTTCACGAACATGTCAGGCTTCATGCGCATTCCCGGATTGTTCGCGTCAAGGCGTACCTTGAGCGTGCGCGTCATCGGATCGACCTGCGGTTGGATGTAGTTGACTCGCGCGGCCAGCGACGGCGTCCCGCCGTTTGGAAAGAGCACGTGGGCCGAGTCGCCGAGTTTGATCGCCGTGATGTCGGACTCGAACACGTCGGCCATGATCCAGATCCGGCTCAAATCTGTGATGGTGTAGAGGTCGCTGTCGGGCGTGACCTTTTGGTTGGGAAACGCCTTGCGCTCGGTGACGAATCCGCCCATCGGCGCGTGCACGGTGATGCTCCGGATCGGTTGGCCGCTCCCGAGCACCTGCTGTATCTGGTCCTCGCTGAGATCCCATAACTGCAGCCGTCGCCTCGCTGCGTCGAACAGCGACTCGCCGTGTTCCGCAGCTGACGCCAGCGGGTTGGCCTTCATCAGGTCGCGCGCGCGCGCGGCCAGCAGCAGCTCCTGCTGGGACGCGAGCATCTCCGGGCTGTAGATCGTGAGCATCGGCTCGCCTCGTTTCACGACGTCGCCCGTGAAGTCGACGAACACCTTCTCGATCCAGCCCTCGATGCGCGTGTGAACGTGGGCCACCCGCGTTTCGTCGAAGGTCACTCGGCCGACCGTCCGGATCGACCGCGACGTGCCGCCCGACTCGACGGTCGTGAACTTCACGCCGATCAGCTGTTGCCGCTCGAGTGGGACCCTGATTGCGCCCGCCGGCACGGCGGCCTGCGGCCGCGCGCCGCTCGTGGCGGGCCCATCTGCATAGACCGGCTCGAGGGTCATGCCGCAGTCCGGCGCGGTGCCCGGCTTGTCGGACTTGTAGGAGGGGTGCATCGGGTCGACGTAGTAGAGGACGCGACGTCCCGTCGCATTTGCGGTTCGCTTCGAGGCGCGCACCCCATAACCGCTCGCGAATGTGGCGGCGAGGAGCGCGAGCAGCGCAAGAAGTTTGAGAAGCTTCATGACGGTCATGACAGGACCTCAGTGCACGATCGACGTGCCGGTCAGCTCTTCGAGCCGGCTGACGGCGGTGTGATACGACCTCAGCTCGTCGAAGTAGGTCATTTCGTAATCCAGAACGGTTCCGAAGTTCGTGAGGACCGAGAGAAAGTCCACGGCACCAGTCTGGTAACTGGCCATGGATGATTCGAGCGCGAGCCGCGCCTGCGGCAGAACAGTTTCCCGATAGACCCGCGCAAGGCGGACCGATAAGGACGCCATCTGGAACTCTTCCTGGAGCCGCTCCTGGAGATTCAGGCGGCTGCTCTCGTAGGCGTTGCGCACGGCGTCGACGGTGCTCAGTTGCTCGGCCAGCGCGGCGGCGCGGCGCGCGCGCTGCAGTGGAACTCTCACGTCGAACCGAACCTCGTACATCGGCCGCATCGCGCCCATGTAGAAGTAGCCGCCCGTGACCGCGAAGTCCGGCTTGTACTCCCTGCGCGCCGCGTCGAGCGCGAACTGTGACCGCTCGATCATGATCTGGTCGCGGCGCAGCATCGGCGCGTGCTCGTTCGCGGTTGCGATCAGCCCGTCGAGCGAGCTGTCGAATGCTGTCAATTGAAGTTCGTCCGGCTGTCCGATCGGCGTCGTGACCGGCCGGTTCATGAGCGCGTTCAGCTCGCCCTCGCGTGTCGCGCCTTCTCGCCGCACGCGTTCGAGTTGGAGCTCGAGGATGCTGAGCTGCGTCTGCGCCTTGATGACGTCCTGCTGCGCCGCCTGACCGACCGCGTACCGGCCCTCGCTGACCTTGAGCAGCGTCTCGAGCAGCTCCCGGTTGCGGGTCAACACGTCCGTGACTGCATGCGCGTACGCGAGCCGGTAGTACGCCTGTTTCACACGCGCGGTGACGTTGAGTCGCGCGGCTTCGATCTGCTGGAATTCCGCGTCGGCTTCGCGTGCCGCGATCGAGCCCCGCAGATCGCGCTTGCCGGGATACGGCACTTCCTGGCTGACCGTGAAGCCGATGTTGGCCGTCGGTTCGGTCCCCAGGCCTGCGCCCGGCAAGGGGTTGCCGTTCGCGTTGTACCCGGCCGACACCATGGGATCGGGCAAACTGCGCTCCTGTGCCGGTCGCTGCCGTGCGGCGTCGTAGCGGTTTTGCGCGGCGATGATTTCCGGGTTCTTTGCCAATGCGGCCGCGATGACGTCCGACAGAGGCATTCGAGGCGTCGTCTGAGCGTCGCCAGGCAATGGAATGAGAATCGTGATCAGGAATCCGTACCCTTGTGTTGCGTCGCGGCCTGGTCGCCACAGCAGCACTTCGAGATCCTGGCGGTCTTCCCGCACTCGTGCGCTTTGGCCACACAGACTGGATGGATGGCCTGCGCAACAGCGGCTCCGCCCGTCGTCGCGAGGGTGCTCGCGACGAGAGCGACGACCGAAAGTCTGGCGCGCAGGGATGTCACAGTACCCACACAAGAAGCAGGCACCGTGCCAGGAAGAAGTCGGCTATTTGTGGCGCATTCTTTCCGATTCCGAGGCCTCGCCAGCGAAGATCCGGGGAATCTTCCGGAGGCACTGCCGGATTTCCCCCGCTTACTCAGTGGCGTGACGGCGATCGATCTGCCGCACTTTCAGTGCGAGCGCGACAACGACAAGCAGAATGGCGCCGAGCGACACGGCCAGGCCTCGGCGGCGGTACCGCAGTTCGGCGACGCCGTTCTGGCCGGCGCGGTCCGCGGCCTCGACGATCTTCGCGCCGTCGGCGATGATCGGGCGCACCTGCTCGGGCGCGAAGGCGTGCATCTCGGTGCGCGCGAGTGTCAGCTTCGTACCGGCCTCCCGCAGCGCCAGCTCCTGATCGCTGACCTCGATGCCGGCGTTCCTGACGCGCGCGATCAACGCGCCCGACCGCTCGACGCCTGACTTCAGCCGCTCGATGTCGCTCCGCATCGTTTCGGCGGCGACGCTGCCTTTGTCGCTTTTGTCGCCGGCGCTGTGACACGGCGCGCAGATGCCGTGACCGGTCGTACCGAGCATCTCGTCGGACGGTTGGAGAATCGCGTGATTGCTATGGCACTCGATGCAGCCCTTGTCGAAAATCTGCTTGTGGACGCTCGTGTCGAACTTCTGCGCGAAGGCGGCGTGACACGTGCCGCAGACGTTTGTGACGGCGCCGACGCCCGGGGGCGCCGCGCCGTGGTTCCCGTGGCAGTCATTGCACGTCGGCGCGGAGAGATCGTTGCCCTTGGTGAGCGCGTGGTAGTGGACGCTCTTCTGATAGTCGGCGAACTGATTCGTCGGGAGCGGCGTCCCGTCGGGACGCGTGTAGCCGCTCATCCGCTTCGCGTCGGCGTGACAGGCGCTGCAGGTATTCGCCACGTTCGTCGGAAACACGGGCGACTTGGCGTCGCTCACGCGACGGATCCCGTGCGCGCCGTGGCAATTGGCGCAGGTGGCGACGTTCGTGTCGCCCTTCGCGAGCTGTTGCCCGTGCACGCTCGTCGCGTATTCCGTCGCCTGATCGACGCGTTGCCGCGGCGCGAATCGCCGCATCAACTCGGCATCGCTGTGACAGCGCGCGCACATCGCGATCTGCACCTGCCCGGTCGGTTTGCCTTTGAAGCCATGTGACCCGTCGTGGGCGCGTGCCTTGTCCGCCGCCGCTCGGTCTCCACCGTGGCAGTCGACGCACGCGAAGCCGCTCTCGCGATGAATGTCCGGTTGAGTGAAGCGCGTCGCCGGTGTTGCGAGTCGCGCGTCTTTCTCCGCCGCATGACACG
>JACPZV010000033.1 GCA_016195295.1 Acidobacteriota bacterium | reverse complement strand
GTGCCGCCGGCGGCCGTGATCTCGGCCGCGACGGTGTGGAGTGGCGCTTCGCGTCGAGCGCAGACCACGACGCTGGCGCCGTCGCGCGCCAGCCGCAGCGCGGTCGCGCGGCCGATGCCGGCCGACGCGCCCGTGATGGCCACGACACGGTTGGGGTTCATGCGTTCGGCAGGATAGCATTGACCGGTCTCGCTCGGCTGAAGCCTCGCGCTACGACCAACGACCAACGACTAACGACATGGACCGCTGTATCGACCTTCTCCGTGATCTTGTCGCGATCAACTCCGTCAACCCGACGCTCGTGCCGGGCGCGGCGGGCGAGCGCGCGATCGCCGAGCGCATTGCCGTCGACATGCGTCGCAGCGGTCTCGACGTGTCGATCGATCTCGTCGCGCCCGATCGACCGAACGTGGTCGGCGTCCTCGAGGGGCGCGCGCCAGGGCGAACGCTGATGTTCTGCGGCCACACCGACACGGTGGGCGTGGCGGGCATGACGGATCCGTTCGCTCCCGTCGAGCGCGACGGCCGGCTCTACGGACGCGGCGCGCAGGACATGAAGGGCGGCGTCGCCGCGATGATGACGGCGGCGGCGGACGTCGCCTCGCGCGGCGGACTTGCGAAAGGCCGGCTGATCGTCGCGGCCGTCGTCGACGAAGAGCACTCCAGCATCGGCGCCGATGCGCTCGTGACTCGCTGGCGTGCGGACGCCGCCGTGGTCACAGAACCGACCGATCTGGCGATCGCCGTCGGGCACAAGGGCTTTGCGTGGGTGCGCGTGGACGTCGAGGGCCGCGCCGCGCACGGCAGCCGTCCCGCGGAAGGGCAGGATGCGATTCTGCGCCTCGGCCGCGTGCTCGCGCGGCTCGAGGCGCTCGACGCCTCGCTGCAGACGCGGCCGCCGCACCAGTTGCTGGGCACCGGATCGCTCCACGCGTCGCTCATCGAAGGCGGACGCGAGCTGAGCAGCTATCCGGATCACGCGCGCCTTCAGATGGAGCGGCGGACGTTGCCCGGCGAACCCGGGTCCACGGCGCTCGCCGAGGTGCAGCAGATCCTTGACGCGCTCGCGCGCGAAGATCCGTCCTTCCGCGCCACGGCGACGGCGATGTTCGCGCGACCGGCGTACGAAGTGCCCGCGGATCACGAGTTGCCGCAGACGCTCACGGCGGCGCTCGCGCACGTCGGCGGCCGGCCGCGCATCACGGGCGCCAGTTTCTGGACCGACGCCGCGGTGCTCGGCCACGCCGGGATCCCGTCGATCCTCTTTGGCCCAGGTGGCGCCGGGCTGCATTCCGTGGAGGAGTACGTCAACGTCGAAGAAGTGTTGATGTGTCGGGATGCGTTGATTGAGTTGGCGAAGAGATACTGCTAGGCGGATTGGGTAGTTGAGTAATTGGGTAAGTGGGTAATGGCTGCTACGCCGCTAGGCCCGCTGACGAAGGGCTGTCGAGAGGCGGCCTCCGCGAGGTGCGAATGATCTGAAGGGCACGTGTGACAACTTCGGTGAACACGCCGACAAAGAAACATTTCGCTGACGTGAGTTCAATCTGAGCACGCGGATGCTCATGACCTCGCGGGCCACGTGGCATGCAACATGCTCCTGGCGCGCGCATGAGCGAGCAGGCAGACGAGCTGAAGAGACGCACCTATCAATTCACGCTCGATGTGATCGAGCTTGCTAAGACATTTCCCAGTGTTGAACCCGGGCCGATGATCAAGCGGCAGCTGTTGAAAGCGGCCACTTCAGTTGGCGCCAACTATCGCGCCGCGTGTCGCGCGCGTTCTCATGCGGATTTCACTTCAAAGATTGGTGTTGTGGCGGAGGAAGCTGACGAGTGTCAGCACTGGTTGAACGTTGTGTCCGGCGCCAAGCTCGCGACGAGTCCTGAGCTGCGGCGGCTGCAGCGGGAGTCAACCGAACTCGTCGCAATCTTTTCCCGACAGGTTGGAACGGCGAGGTTGAACGAAGAGCGCCGGTGAGCGGAACGGCGACGACTGCGGCGGGAAGCGATTACCCAATTACATTACCCAATTACCCAACTACCCACTTACCCAATTCATCGCTCTCCGAGAATGCTTTTCACGACGAACGCGACGTTCGCGGGCCGTTCACCCAGTCGCCGCATGAAGTAGGTCGCAATGGCCGGATCGCGGCCCTCGGTGAGCAACGTTTTCAGCATGCGCGCGTAGGACGCATCGACGTCGGCTTTGCGCTGGTACGCGACCGTCTTCGGCTCCTTGTACGCGCCCTTGACGAGCCGCACGCCGGCGCCGATCGCGTTGAGACGCGCGAGATCCTGTTCGCTGCGGTAGAGCGCCGATTGGAGGACGACGCCAATCCGCCGATGGCCTTGCTGCCACAGCGTCTCGAAGATTTCCAGCGTCACGTCGGTGTACGACGAGTTCTCCATGTCCACGCGCACGAAGAATCCCGCCGGCTCGCCGTGCTCCAGAATCTTGCGGAGGTTGTCCACCGTGATGGCTTTGTCCACGTGCAGGCCGAGCTGCGTCAACTTGAGCGAGAGGCCGCGACCGATCCCGGCGGCGGCGATCGCCTCGATGGCCGCGAGGTACTCGCGCGCGGCGGCGTCGGCTTTGCCCAGGTCCGTGACGCTCTCGCCGAGCATGTCGAGCGTGTGCGACATCCCGCGCGCTTCGACACCGCGCGCCGCCTCGATCGCCTCGGCGACGGTCTCGCCGGCAATGAACCGGCGCGCGAAGCTCGACGGGCGGCGCATCCCGTACCGTGACGCCAGGTTCTTCAGGGTTCCGCTTCGGGCGAGTAGGTGGAAAAAAGCTTTGGACGCGCTACCGAGCATTAATGGGTCCGACCCGTGGTCACGAGCAGGTGCTCGATCGTCCTCGCGTAATAGCGCAGCACGGTGCGCTCCCGGACGCGGAATCGCCCGCGCTCGGCGACGACGATGCCGCGGGTCTCGAGCATTTCCGCCGCCTCTTCGACCGCCTGCCGTCCGCTCGTCACGCCGAGGTTGGCGTGCCGCGCCGCGAGCTCCTCGATGAGCTGATCGATGCGCGCCTCGAGAT
>JACPZV010000485.1 GCA_016195295.1 Acidobacteriota bacterium | reverse complement strand
AGCGTGCCGCGCAGCGGCCGTGGCGTGAACGTCTTGATCAGCGGCTCCACCTGTCCCGTGGTGAATTGCTTGTTCGTGTCGGGATACGCCCCGGCGAATCGCTTCGCCAGCGTCGTGAATTCCGCGTTCGCCTGATCGAGTGAGACACCGGCCTTGATGAGCGCGACGACGGCGGGCGCGATCGCCCGCGGATCCGTGCGCGGCCGGACCGGGAAATCGCTGTAGAGCGGCAGCCACAGCTCTTCGTTTGTCGGGAACGCAAAGCCTTTCGGCATCACGCCGATCACCGTCGCCGGCGTGCCGTTGATCCGCACGCCTTTGCCGACGATGTCCGGGGCGCCGCCGAAATCGCGCTGCCAGATGCCGTAGCCGACGATGGCCACCTTCTCCGCGCCGGGCTTGTCGTCGTCCGCGGTGAAGTCGCGGCCGAGAATCGGCGTGACGCCGAGGATCCGCAGAAAGTTTTCAGTCGTGTACACGCCCTGATATCGCTGCGGATGGCCGTTGACCGCGACGTTGACCGTCGATCCGTTGAGGAACGAAGCCATCAGGTCGAAAGACTTCTGCTCGGGAAGGAGCTCCTCGAAGTCCATCGAGGAAATCTGTCCGTTGACGCCGAAGAACGTCCGGCTCGACGGATCGATGAAGTTCACGCCGACCATGCGACCGCTGTTCGGAAATGAGAATCCCCGCAGCATGACGCCGTTGACGACGCTGAACATCGTCGTCACGCCGCAGATGCCGAGGGCCAGGACCAGGACGGCGAGCGCGCAGAACGAGCGTTCTTTAATAAGGATGCGGAGACCGACACGGACGTCCTGACGGAAAGTCTCTGCGATCATGCGTGTTTAGACGCCAGGCGGTCCGACAGCGTTCTGTAGCGGCCCGACAGCGTTCTGTAGGGCGGGTCCTGTGGACCCGCCTGATCAGCCGGGTCCGAAAGGACCCGGCCTACTATTGACCCGCCTGGCGCGCCGGGTCCGAAAGGACCCGGCCTACTGGCGAGGGTCCTGAACGCGCGCGGCTCTGAGGATTCCGACCATGCTGCGCTCGTTGCCCTCGTGGCACGCATACTCGAGCATCGGCCCCTCGGTCTTGTTCAGGGGAATCATGGCGGTCCACGGCCGAGTCCACGTGCCGGGATCTTCCGCGGTGAATTCGTAGCGGATCGTATCCTCGCCGACGCGCGTGAAGCGCTCGACAAGGTGCAGGCCCTCGCCGGATCCGCGGAAGGCCGACTTCTCGGTGAAGTTGATCGTATCGACGACCAGCGTCTGGCCGTCCCAGCGGCCGCGCGAGTCGCCCATCCACCGACGAACGGCGCCGTGCGCGCGCCCATCCATCGGGATGATGCGCGCGTCGTGGATCATCTCGTTGACGATGACGACGTGGTCGCGCGTCTGGATGAATTGGACGTTGTTGTTGTAGACGCCAGGCAGCATCGGCGGTCCGGCCGTGGACCAGAGGATGCACCGAACGTTCAGGCCCAGATCTTCCGGGCCGTCGGCGGGACCGCGCGCGCGATTGGCCTGGGTGCGCGCCGACGCCCGCGTCTGCGCCTCCGGCGTGAGCGGCGGCAGTCTGCCGTTCGGCGGATCGATGATCAACGACGTGCGCCTCTCCGTCAGGTGACGCGTACCCTCGTCCCACCAGTCCGGCCCGGCGGTGTTGTTCGCGGCGGCCTGCCGCTCCGTCGTCTGACGCTCGTAGGCCGCGGCTTCCGCGTCGGTCAGTGTTTCTTTTGTCGCGAAGGCCTGCAGCCGCTCGAGCGGCGTCATCGTCGCGTAGTTCCACAGGCCGGCGAAGTCCGGATCGCCCCACGAAGTACGCGGGAAGGTCCACGCTTTCGCGGTCCCTGGCGCGGCCTGGCGCTGGAGAGGCGCCGGAGCTGCCGCCGCGATCGCGAGCCCCAGTGTCACAACGCCGAGCGACGCAAGAAAACGCTTCCCCATGCAGGCCTAGAGTAACCCGAGTCGGGGCGAACTGATCGCGGCTCGCCTGAAAAGCTCGCCCTACCACGTAGCGCGAGGCTTCCGCCTTCGCGATGCTTCGGCGGACCGCCGTAGCCTTGGCGGAGGCGGTTCAGCCGAGCGTGGCGGCGCTGGTTAGGCGGCGGGTTTTGTGCGAGCGGCCGGCGGTTGGGGCCGTTCCGTCTTCACGGGGAGCGCGCGATCGATGCGCATGAAGAATCCGTCTTTCGTGCGCATCAGGAATCCGGCGTCGACCAGCGCGCTCAAAACTGCGGAACAGTACGACGGATCGAGACCGGAGAGGCGGCGGACCTGGGCTTCCGTGAGACGCAAACCAGGCATCTCCAGAAACTCACTCTGCACGCGGCGCACGAGATCGCTGAAGACGTGAGCGGTCGCAGGCGGGGTCGCGGGGTCCATGGATCACCCCTTTTCACTTCAACAACCGGCGGGGGGGACTCCCTCAGTATAGGCGCAACGCGCCGCGCCGCGCATCAAGATTGCGTGAGTTCTTCGTGTCGGTTGTAACGACGTTGGAGACATAATCGGCGCACGAGGAGACATGAAATGAAGACTTGGATCCGCTTGCCGATCGTCGCCGCGCTGATAACGTGCGCGAGCTACGCGAGCCACGCGCCGTCAGCGCAGCAACGGCCGGCCGCGACGCCCGAAACCGTCGGCATTTCATCCGAGCGCCTCGGGCGGCTGCACCAGGGCATGCAGGTGTTCGTCGACCTCCACGAAGCCGGCGGCATCGTCACGCTGATCGCGCGCGACGGGAAGGTGGTGGACGTCCACGCGTCCGGATTCCAGGACGTCGACAGCCGAACGCCGATGAAGACGGACACGATTTTCCGCATCGCGTCGATGTCCAAGCCGATCACGAGCGTTGCCGTGATGATGCTGTACGAAGAAGGCAAGCTGCTGCTCACGGATCCCGTGTCCAGGTTCATCCCGGCGTTCAAGACGTCGACGGTGATGGGCGCTGATGGCACCACAACGCCGGCGCGGCGCGCGATCACGATTCGCGATCTGCTGTCGCATCGATCGGGCATCACGTACGGATTCCTGAACAACGGGCCCGTGGGCAATGCGTACCGCAAAGAGGGAATTGCCGATGGCCTGACCGTAATGCCGACCAATCTCGCGGAGGCCATCGACAAGCTTGCCGCCGCGCCGCTGGTGAGCCAGCCCGGCGCCGCCTGGAATTACAGTCTTTCCACCGACGTCCTCGGACGCGTCGTCGAAGTCGTGTCGGGGAAAACGTTCGACGTCTTCCTGCGCGAGCGCGTGTTCACGCCGCTCGGGATGACCGACACGAGCTTTGAGGTGCCGGATGCGAGGGCGTCGCGGTTCGCCACCGTATACTCGCCCGACGGCGCGGGCGCCATCAGGCCGATGAAAGATCCAGAGTCGTTCGGGAACACCGTGATGTCGCCGAGCGCGTCGTACAAGCCGGGCAAGAAATATTTCTCCGGCGGCGCGGGCCTGACGTCCACCGCGAGCGACTACGCAAAGTTCTGCCAGATGCTGCTCGACGGAGGTTCCGCTGGTAGCACGCGGCTGCTCAGCCCAAAGACGGTGGAGTTGATGACGGCGAACCACACGGCCGACCTGGGCGCCGTTGGTGGACTGCTCGGCGCCGGCACTGCGTTCGGGCTGGGGTTTCAGGTGACCACCGACGTTGGCGCGACGCAGACGATGGGATCGAATGGAATGTACGGATGGAGCGGGATCTACGGAACCGTGTTCTGGGTCGATCCGAAAGAGAAGCTCGTCGCGATCATGATGGTCCAGCGGTATCCGGGTTCACCGGTGGCGGCCGCGTTTCGGCCGCTGGTGTATCAGGCGCTCGTCAAGTGACCAGATAGCCAGCGGAATCGCCGGCGACGCGCGGGGCCAATTCTCGCGTCGTTCGAAATGTTATACTCAATGGTCACAAAGTATAACGGGAGCTCAGCGATGGCCGTGGTGAAAGTGTCGCAAAAGGGCTGGGTGGTGATTCCCGCCGCACTCCGGAACAAATACCACTGGAACACGGGCGACCGCGTCAAGGTCGTCGATTACGGCGGCGTGGTAAGCCTGGTGCCCGTGCTCCGCAAGCCCGAAGAAGAGGGGAGAGGTGCGCTCAGCATGCGCGGGCGATCGCTCCTGAACCGTTTGAAGGAGACACGGAAGGCAGCACGGCAGCGTGAAAAAGCCCGGAAGTAGGGTGGTCGTGCTCGACTCGTGGGCCTTGCTCGCCTACCTCGATGGCGAGCCCGCCGCTCAAGACGTGCGGCGGGTCCTGCAGACCGCACGCCGGAGGAGAGTGATTGTCCTGCTGTCGATCATTTCCTACGGCGAGTGTCTGTACGTTATTGAACGCGAGCAGGGAGTCCAGCAAGCTCAACGCGCTATCGGCATCATCGACCAACTGGCTCTTCACGTGATGCCCGCCGATCGCCCGCTGGTCTTTGAAGCGGCGCACGTAAAAGCGCGGTATCCCGTTTCTTACGCCGACGCGTTCAGCGTCGCGCTCGCCAAGCGGAACGGCGGACGCATCATGACGGGCGATCCCGAGTTCAAAGCGGTCGAGTCCGAGGTCTCCGTTCACTGGCTGCCGGACCGTCGAAGGTGATCGGAAGGGCCCGCGCGCGCGTGCGGGCCCTTCCGATGGTCGCGCTACTGAGGAAGTTCCACACCGCGCCCACTTGCTGGCCGGTCATCTTGTCGTACGCGCGCAGCATCGCGCCGCGCGGATGCTCGGGCGTCGTCGTCACCTGCGGGTCGCCCATCACGGCGACCGTCTTCGTCACCATCAACCCGACGCCTGACGTCCCGGCCTGGCCGGTCTTCGGGATGTTCATGCCCCTGAGCAATGGATGATTGCGGATCGCATCCGGCGTGTCGCCGTGCGGCGCCTGCCACATCAGCTGGCCACGATCCAGATTAAGCGCCGCGAGCACGCCGTAGGGCGGCTTCGAGATCGGCAGTCCCTGGACGTTCGGGCCGCCGGCTTCGCCCCCGCCGCCAGCCGGCGCCGCCGCCGCCGGCGGTGGCGGCGCTGCGGCCGCGCGCGCCCGCTCCGCGGTCCGCGCCGAATCGGCGGCGCAGCAATCGCCGGGTCCAAGGACCTCGCGGAACTGCTGGCCCCCAATCCCGGAGACGTACCGGATGTCAGAAAACCCCGGAGGCGGTTCGACGATCGAGCGAACGGACACGCCGGTATTGGACGCCGGCGCGAACGCGATGTGCAGCTCCGGATCGTAGGCGCCGCCAGGCCAGTTGGTGGCGGTTGGACCGCCGAGCGCGCCGAGCATCCCGTTGACGTTGCCGAGGATCGGGGGCACGAACAGCGACGGCGCCACCTTGTAGCGCTTCAGCCGCTCGATCGCCTGAGCGCGCAGGTCGGGCGTAAAGTCGATCAGGTCGTCGGGCACGTTGAGGTACTGGCGCGCGTAGCGCAGCGAGTCGGGCGGGTGCGGCTGGGTCGGCGACGTCTTTTCGCCCGGCACGTCGCTCTGCGGCACCGGTCGCTCCTCGATCGGCCAGACCGGCTTGCCCGTCACGCGATCGAAGACGTAGAGCCAGCCCTGCTTGCTCGGCACCGCAACCGCCTTGACGGGCTGGCCGTTGACGTTGATGTCCGCGATGAGCGGCGTCGACGACATGTCGAAGTTCCACAACGGATGGTGCGTGAACTGGAAGTGCCACTTCCGCTGACCTGTCTTCAGGTCGACGCACACCAGCGATTCGGCGAACAAGTTGTTGCCCGGACGATGACCGCCGTAGTAGTCGGAGGTCGGCGTCTCGACCGGCAGGTAGACCAGGCCGAGATCTTCGTCAACCGAGATCGCGGTCCAGACGCCGGTGTTGCCGTTGATCGCCCACGATTCGTTCTCCCACGTGTCGTTGCCGAACTCGCCGGGGCGGGGAATGGTATTGAACGTCCAGAGCAGCTTGCCGCTGCGCGCGTCGAACGCGCGGACGAGGCCCTTCGTGTTGTTGTGCGTCGGCACCGTCGCGCCTTCGCGCATCGACGACCCGACGATGATCGTGTCCTTCGCGACGGTCGGCGTCGAGTGGATGCCGATCTCGCCCGTCTCGAGATCGATCTGCTGCCCCTTGCCGACGACGGCGCCCACTTTGAGGTCGACCATGCCGTCCTTGCCGAACGAGGCGACCGGACTGCCGGTCTTGGCGTTCAGCTCGACCAGCCGATAACCCGTCGTCACGTAGACGATGCGGTCGTCGCCTCGGCCGTCGGTCCAGTACGACACGCCGCGGCCCGAGAGCTGGCGCGGGGACACCGCGGCACGTTTCCCTTCGCGCAGGCTGTGCACCCAGATTAGCTCGCCGGTTTTCCCGTCGAGCGCGATGACCGACCGTCGCGTGCCCGCCGTCGTGTAGAGCACGCCCTTGACCATGACCGGCGTGCCCTCCAGCTTGAATTCGGGGAACGTGCCCAGGTTGTCGGTCTTGTAGTGCCAGGCGAGCTCCAGCTTGTTGAAGTTGGAGCCGTTGATCTGGTCGGCGGGCGAGTATCTACTGCCCCGGATGTCCGCCGTGTAGGTCGGCCATTCGCCGTTCTTCGTCGACGGCTGCGCCGCCCACTGGCGACCTGGCTGCGGTGCCGTGCCGACCGAGAGCTGGCCGGACACATTCGCCGAGACGACGAGGAGCCCGACGACGAGTAAGACCAGCGCCGGCAGGGATCGAGAAGCCGTTCGCAACATCGTTCACTCCTTCTTGCTGATGAGCCGGGATTATACCGCCGCAAGTAGCGCGGCGGCCTTTTTCACATCGCGCGGCGCGACCCAGCAGAGCGCGCCGTATCGGCTGTCCACCGTGACGGCGTCGAACGCCGTGACGTTGATTCGTGCGTCGGCCAGCTTGCCCATGACGTCGGCGATGACGCCGACGCGATCGTCGCCCTGGATCAGGAATCCCTTCTTCGGGCCGACCACCTTCCACTTGTTGGCTTTCGCGACGCTCCTGAACGCGGCCGGATCGGCGGGAATAAAATCCAGCTGCCCTCGCTTGCCCTCGGGAAAACCGGAGAAGGCGAGCAGGTTCACGCCCGCGTCCTTCAACACGCGCAGGGCTTTCGCCGCTTCACCGGCCTTGTCGGGCACCAGGACGTAAAAGTAGTCGACCTGCCGAATTGCATCTGCCATGGCGCGCCTCCGTGTTCTGGTGCCGGAGGCCTACGTTACCACTTTCCCTAAAGACCTCAGAAGTCGAAACGGAATCCGAGCTGCCCCGAGCGCGGAACGTATGCGTTGCCCGAGGACGCCGCCGGCTGGCCGAACCGGACCGAATCGACCTGGCCGACGTAGCCGCCGTAGTTCGCGTGGTTGAACAGATTGAATACTTCCGCGAACCCTGTCACGCTCAGGTTCCCGCCGAGCTTGACGCGCTTGGACACGCGCAGATCGACCTTGTGCAGCGGCAACCCATGGAGGGCGTTTCGCGGAACGACCTGGTTGGTGCCAATGATGGCCGGCCCCTCAAACCGATCCAGCAAGGTGTCCCCAATCAGGATCGGCGCCCCGATGTTGAGGCGATTTGTGCCGGGTTTCCCGTACGGCACCGTGGAGATGCTCGTCCCAGTGTAGGTGCCGGATCCGTACAGATAGATCACGCTGGTTGAGAAGCCCAACGGCAGCTCGAACGTCCCGTGAAGCCGCACGGTGTTGCGCTGGAAGTCCGTCGACCGGGCCCACTCGCCGCCGGGCGTATCGAACTGGTTGTTCGCCGTTCCGTTCACGTAGCCGATGTCGCCATCCTCATGCTTGTAGAACATGAGCGTGTAGGTGACGCCGCCCTGGAACCCTTTCTGGAACCGGCGCGTGAAGCTCGTCGCCAGGGCCAGATAGTCTTGCTTGCCCGTGCTCTCGAACCAGTTGATCTGGTCGTAGGCCGGGTTCGGCCGCCCGTAAATGCCCGGATCTTTGTTGTAGCCGGTCACGGGGTCGTAGAACAGGTTCACATCCCGGGTCCGGGTGTCGTTGTACCACCTCCAGTGCACCAGGTCGGCCTCGACCCCCATCACCGGACCGAGCTGCCTCTGGAAGCCGATGCTGCTCTGCCATGTGTAGGGCATCTTGAACTTGGGATCGATGATCCGGCCCGCCTGCCGCGGGATCGGCACGCGACCCAACAGGTAGTCGTCGGCCGTGACGCCTCGCGTGGGATTCTCCATGAATCCAGGCTGGCGGTCCCATAGGAGGGACGCAGCGACTGCCCGGTCGTAGAATTGGTGGCTGTACGTCACGTTGGACACGGGCGCGTTGTAGTAGAGGCCGCTGCCCCCCCGGATGACCAGGTCGTTCCGCCCGCCGACGTTGTAGGCGAATCCGACGCGCGGCGCGACGGCCGTGAGGTCGCGGATACCGGTTTTGTAACCAAAGTCTCCCGACTCGACGCCATTGTTAACCAGGATGACCCTGTCGATGACCTTGGGTGGATTCATCGCCCCCGGGTCGGCGTCCCAGCGGACGCCCAAGTTGACCGACAGGTTGTTGGTGACCCGCCAGTTGTCGCCAAACCAGAGCGCCCACGTCGGCCGCGGGACGTCGACGATGTAGTCAGGGTGGAAGTTGATGTCGAACCGCTGGAGGATCGGCTCGAGCCCGCTGATGTCCCAGTGCGATGGATCGTTCCACGCGTCCGCTGGGAAGCGGCGCTCCAATTCGGCGGTCGACGGCCGGCTCGTGAACACGTAGGTGCCCCGCCGGTTCAGCGACCAGTTCTTCGTATCCCTGACCCGGAGAAACTCTCCGCCGAATTTTATCTGGTGACGGTCGCGCTGCCAGTTCATGTCATACCGGCCGCTGAACGTGTCCTGCCAGGTGTAATTCGGGTAGTTCCTTTGCCCACCGAGCGTCAAGCCGGGGAAAGAGAACTCCGGCACACGGAAAGGCGCGGAGTGAAACTGAGTGTCCATCCCCGAGAGCGCGTCATTCAACCAGGAAAAGCCGTTGTACCCGCCGCGAATCTCCATCACCAGGGTGTTGCTGACGACGTGCGCCCAGCTGGCGAAAATGTTGTTGGCGTAGGACGTGTCGTCTTCGGCGCGCGAGGGGTGAGACGTCCCGCTGCCGATCGAGAACGGGTTGTGGAAGTCCCATCGCTGCCAGCGGACCGTGAGGTTGTTTGCGTGCGAGAGCTGATAGTCCACGCGGCCCAGAAAGTTCTTGTTCACCGATTTTGTGGGAAACGTGAAAGTCTGGTCCGGAAGCCGCGTGGGCTGAAGGAACACCGACCCGGGTTCCCGCTCGTACTCGTAGGAACCGAAGAAGTGCATCTTGTTTCGCACGATCGGACCACCGAGGGTGCCACCCGCCTGCTGGTTTGAGTAGGGGAGCACCACGCCCGCGACGGGGTCGGCTTCGTTGAACCGGCTGTTCCGGAAAAACCCATAGCCGCTGCCACGCAGGTCGTTCGTGCCCGAGCGGGAGATCGCCTGCACCTGGATGCCGGTCGACCGGCCCTGCGTGATGTCGAACATGTTCGTCACGATCTGGAACTCGGCGATCGCCTCGCGGCTGACCTTCGGCTGCCCGAACCCCGAGCCGGCCACGCGCTGGGTGATCTGCTGGCCATCGAGATTGAGCTGGAACGCGTCGTCGCGATCCACGCCGGGCCGTTCGCTAACGTTGTTCGCCGTGATGCCTTTGATCAGCAGCGACAGCTCCTGCCAGTTCCGGCCCTGAAGCGGCATCTGCTCCAACTGGCGCCGGTCGATGTTGCCGGCGACCGCGTTCGATGTGACGTCCACGAGCGGCGATTCGCTCGTGACCGTGACGGTCTCCTGCAGCGCTGCCACTTTCATCACGAACGGGACGTTGGCGTTCTGGCCGACGAGCAACTCCACTTGCGGGATGACGATCACTGCGAATCCAGCGAGTTCCGCCTGCACCCTGTATCTGCCGGCTGGCACGTTCGGGATCCGGTAATCGCCACGCCCATCCGTGACGCCGACGTACTGCAGACCGTTACTGAGCTCGGTCGCGGTCACGGTCACGCCCGGCAGCACCGCCTTCGATTCGTCCACGACCCTACCCAACAGAGTCGCCTGCTCTTGGGCGTGGAGCGCCACGGGGCCCAGGACCAGGACCGCGAACGCGAGAGCAAGAAGTCGCTTCAGCATGAGGGTCTCTCCTCTCGGAACTACAAGGTGAACCACCCATTACCCTTTGAAACCGCCGTAGACCCCGCATCACGGCCCTCCTACCTTACCTGTAGGCCGGGTCCTTCCGGACCCGGCTGTGATTAGGCGGGTCCAAAAGGACCCGCCCTACGAGACCCTACCAGCCGAAGGCATAGCGTTCGCGTCGCGGGTCCGCGCCGCCGCGCAGCGTGCCGGTCTTCGGGTTGACGCCCACGGCCACGACACCGGTGCTCATCCCGTACGGCCCGACGACGCGCAGCACGTGGCCCTTCGATCGCAGATCGTCCATCACTTTCGCCGGGACGCGGTTTTCGATTTCGAGCTGGCCCGGCACGCTTTCGTGGTTGTCGAACGAGCTGTGCGGATGATCCGAGTTGATGCGCGGCGCTTCGATCGCCGCCTGCAGATCCATGTCGAAGTCCATCATGTTCAGCAGCACGTTGAGGATCTGCTGATCCTGGCTGTCGCCGCCCGGCGTGCTGATGGCGAGGAACGGCGTGCCGTCCTTGAGAACGATGGTCGGCGTCAGCGTCGTGCGCGGGCGCTTGCCGCCGACGAGCACGTTGGGGCTCAACGGATCCAGATCGAACACCTGCATGCGGTTCGACAGCGGCACGCCCGTCTCGCCGGCGATGAACGCGCCGCCGAGCAGCCATCCCGAACTCGGCGTCGCGCTGAACAGGTTGCCGTCCTTGTCGACGACGTCGACGCACGTCGTGTCGCCCGACGTGTTCGATCCCTTCGTGCCCTGCGAGTGTGGCTGGTAGCGGACGGCCGGCGGCTTGACGGTCGCATCGAACGCGTACGGATCGCCCGGGCGATGGTCGAGAAACGCCTTCGGCCCGATCAGCGCGCGACGCGTGGCGGCGTAGGGCTTGGAGAGCAGGCCCGCGATCGGCACGGACGCGAACGCGGGATCGCCGAGGTACGCGTTGCGATCGTCGTAGGCGAGCTTGATGGCCTCGTGCACGGTGTGGATGAAATCCGCCGACCCGCGTCCCATTTTTTTCAGGTCCGTGCCCTCGAGGATGTTCAGCGTCTCGAGCAGCACCGGTCCCTGATTCCACGGACCGGCTTTGTACACCTGGTAGCCGCGGTACGTCGTGGTCGCCGGCTTCTCGATCGAGCCGTGGAAGTTCGCGAGATCCTCGTACGTGAAGAGCCCGCCTTCGGCGCGATCGGCCTCGGCGATGCGGCGGGCGATGTCGCCCTTGTAGAAGGCGTCGCGTCCGGCGCGAATAGCAGCCTTATGATCGTTCGATTTCTGCAGCGCGTCGTGTTCGGCGGCGACGATCGTCCGCAACGTGCGGGCGAGATTCGGCTGGCGGAAGATCTCGCCGACGTCGGGGACGTGGTCGTTCGCGTAGTAGAGATGGCCCCATTTGTACGCCGTCGTGTTCGCCTTGTTGCTGACGAGAAAGTCGCGCAGGAACGCGTACATCGGGAAGCCGTCGGCCAGCTCGATGGCGGGCGCCATCACCTGCTCGAGGCGCATCGTGCCGAAGTGCTCGAGCGCGATCGCCATCGCGTCCATCACCGCCGGCAGCGTCGCGCCGAGCGGTCCGTTGGCGTCCACCTTGCCCTTGGCCTTGAACGTCTCGGGCGAGGCCGCCTTGGGCGCCGTGCCCTGGCCGTTGATGACGACGACCTGCTTCGTCTTGGCGTCGTAGATCATCGTCGGGACTTCGCCGCCGAACCCGAAGTGCGAGATCTCGACGACGGACGCGGCGAACACGGTGGCGACGCCGGCGTCAATCGCATTGCCGCCTTGTTCGAGGATGCGCGTGCCGGCGTGCACGGAATAATGACGGCCGCCGGCGACGATGCCGTGCTGGCCGACGATCTCGGGTCGCATGGTCGGCTCGCGGCGTGGCGCCACGCGCGTCGGATCGCCCTGCGGCGCGACCGTGACCGGCACGAGCAGGACGCATGCGAGAACGAACGCGATTCTCATCGAGGGCTCCCCCAAAGACTTGAGTGGCGACGCATGGGCAGGCGTGCTCCCCATGCGGGAGAACGTCGCGTGATTGTCCGGTTGCCCGGCGGGACTGTCAAGCCCGAACCCTGTCGCCCGAACCCTGTCGCGAACAGGACGCGGGTTGAGGACAATTGAGAGTTTTCTAAAAACAATTGATGGCGCCGCCCGCGGTTCGATCCCTATGATCCCGTGTGCCGCTGAGAGAAACGGCCGAGTGGCGCGCCGGGACCGCGGAACCGGTCCGTTCATCCTGCTGTTTGCGTCGACGTTCGTCGCGGCGCGGTTTGCGGGCGGCCACACGCACACCACACGCAACCCGAGGATGACGAGAAGCCACCATTGAAGGTGGACGCCTTTTCAACGGCTCCCAGACTCCTGTGCAGCTGGCCGTGGCGAATTAATTCCAGATGATTGGGGAGCGAAAAGCACGAGCTGGCGGATCTGATGTCCGCCAGCCCGCTGCAGGGAGATGCCGAGGGTCAACTCGCTTAGAACTCCACCCGCGTGCTGAAGGCGAAAACCCGGGACGGCAGGATTTCGTTGACGCGGTCGAGCGCAGGCCCGTAGGTCTGGCCCATGTCGAGGATCGAGTTCGAGTTCGTCACGTTGTAGATGTCGAACTGCCCGCGCAGCCGCACCTTGCCGACGTTGAACCTCTTGCCCAGGCGCAGATCGCCCTGGTTCCAGCGCGGCAGGTACTTGGTTCCCGGCTGGATGAGCGGCACCGTGACCGACGACTGGGTCAAGGTCGCAAGGACGCTTGGCGTCACGTTGTAGTTCACCTGCTGCCACGGGACGCCGTCATCTACACGCTGGGACCCGCCCGCGTAGCTTTGGAACGACCCGCTGATCTCGACACCGAACGGCAACGGATACGTGCCCGCGAGCTTGAAGAGCGCCCGATACGGCATGCCGAACTGGCTCTGGTCGCAGAAGCGGAGCTGGTTCGGGTCGGCGACCTCGCAGTTGATCCGGATCTGGCGGTCGAGGCTCACGCCCCCGTAGATGTTACCGCCTCGGACACGCGCCCTGACGTCGAAGTCGAACCCGTTGTCCCACCGCTCGTTCTTCGTCGAGTTTCGATCGATCTCGTTGACGAGGCCCAACTTCGCGCGGTTCAGGCTATAGACCGGGATGGTCTCCGACGGGTCAATCGGATTCTGAATCGGGATCGGCGTGTAGTCGGCCTGGCTGACGAGCAGGTTCTCCGTCCAGGTCAGCCTGCGCCACGTGCGCCGTATCCAGTTCGCGGACACCGAGACGCCGGGGACGACCTCGCGCCGGATCCCGGCACTGTACTCCCACTGATACGACCGCTTGATGTTCGGGTCCGGATTCCGCGTGAGCACGCCCACAATGTCGAACGGGCGATTGACGGGGCCGATCTCGTTGTCCTGCGCGATGTCATCGCGGTTGAGATCGGTCCAGGTCCGCCGGTCGCTGACGGTCCGCATCGGGTTGTAGGTCGAGGCGAAACCCAGCGCCGACGAGCGCATGTATTTGCCCGCCGTTGCCGTGAGCGCGGTCTTGCCGTCGCCGAACAGGTCGTACGCTGCGCCAAGCCGCGGCGAGACATCTGGGCCCCAGTTCGGCATATTCTCTTCTGCCGCGAACTCGCGTCTCGGGACGAACCGGCCGGCATCCGACACCTGCGGGAGAATTTCCGCGTTGAGCCACTCGACGCGGACGCCCGGAGTGATCGCCAGTCGATCGATCTTCCACGAATCCTGCACGTAGACCGCCAAGTCGCGGTTCAGCCTGTTGCTAAAAACCAGTGGCGTGTTGAAGACCGACACCGATGCCGGCACGCCGTTGAGGTACTCCTGGACCAGGTCGCCACCTCCGGGCTCGCCGAGCCAGATGTAATTATTCGAGGTGCCCCAGTCCCACGAGATCCCGGTCTTGACGGCGTGCGACCCGGTGACGTACGACACGGCCCCCGCCAGGACGAACCGGGGAGCCGACCAGCGGCGTGCCGCGGTGTTGCGGGCGCTCCACTGCGTGCCCAGAGTGCGGTCAAATCGCGGGATGTCGGTCGGCTTCACGTCCGGCAGCCGCTCATTATTGGACCAGGTCCAGTTGTTGACCGCGAGCCCCCCTTCGGCGAGCAGCCGGTTGCTGAACGTCCCGGTATACTTCACGTCCCCCGTCCAGTAAACCTTCGGGTAGCGGACGCCGCAGGCTTCTTCGGTATACAGGGACGCGCACTCGTGTCCGCGAAACTTGTCGATGTGATCGTAATAGGCGGCGAGCTTGTGTCGCGGCGACACCTGCCAAGTCAGCCGCAACATCTCGCTCTTGAGCAGGTTGTCGTCGATCACTTGATGACCGAGATCCGGCTTGTAGGTCCGGTGCGTCGGATCCAGGTTGTAGAAGGCGTTGTTCACAAACGTGTCCGAGCCCCAGTACCGGAAGGCGCTGAAGAACCACAGGCGGTCCCGCCGAATCGGCCCGCCCACACCACCGTTGTAGTCGAAAGTACGGTCGATCCGCGCGCCCGCCTGAAGCCCGCGCGTCGTCAGCTCGGGGGTCACGTTATCGTTCCCCCACTTGCCGGGGAGATAGGACCAGAACAGCTCGCCGCTGAGGGTGTTCCCGCCCTCCTTCGGGATCAGCTTCATCCCCACGCCCGCCCCGGAGATCTCGGCGTTCGAGCCCGTTGTCTCGTAGCTGATCTCCTGGAACATCATCGTGTCGTGGTACATCGTCCACGAGCCGTCAGACTCGAGGCTCTTCATGTTCATCCCGTCGACCAGGTGAGCGTTGTCGCTGTGGTAGGAGCCGTACGTCGACATCGGGACGTACTGCGTGCCCCGAGAGCCGCCTACATCCGGGGCGCCCATCGTGATGCTGGGGATCGTTTGCCCGAACGCCCAGAGGCTGCGCCCACCGGGCACGCTTTCAAGCAGCTCGTGCGTCATCACCTGCTGACGGTGCGCGCTCTGCACGTCGACGACTGGCGACTCGCCCGTGACGGTGACGCTCTCCGCGATCGCGCCGGCCCCCAATTCCGCGTTCACCGTCGCCGTGAAGTTCGCGGGCAGCTCGAGCCCTTCGCGTCGGACCGTGCTGAAGCCGGGCAGTGTGAACGTCACGGTGTACGTGCCGGGCCGGAGATCGACGATGCGGTAAAGACCGGACCCATCGGTGGTCACGCTTCGCACGCGCTCGATGAGCGCGGGACTGCTGGCTTCGACGGTGACCCCGGGCAGCACGGCGCCGGTGGTGTCTTTGACCGCGCCGGCAATTGCGCTTTGCGCAAACGCGATATGAGGTATCAGCAACAAGCACGTCGATGCAAATAGGACGAGAGCGGTCGCGCGTTTCATGTCTCCCTCCAAGGTGAAAGGGTCAATCGCGACTCGAAAGGACCTCCACAGGTCGTAATGAATCCGCTTCGTTTGATCAGTGCCGCCTCTGTAGCACATTCCTATTCGCTTTGCAAGGACCTGCCGTAACGTGTCAGCGGTTGTCACGGGCGGTCCGCATTCCATTACACTTTGCGCATCGTGAAATTCGTGGCACGAGGGCGTTCGGCGTTCGTCGTGACCGCCTACGTTTTCGTCGGCGCCTGCCGCGGCACGGCGCCGGCATCAGCGGTCGGCGATGCGCCGGAGCGCGAGGTTCGCGAGTACGTCCAGCTTGTCGTCGCGCTTGGTGCGCGCGATCCGGATTCACTCGACTACACCTACGCGCCGCGCGAGTGGATGGCCGACAACGCGTCCAACCCTCCCGCGCTGCCCGAGATTCGAGCGCGTGCGCTGGCGTCGGCCGACCGGCTCGATCACGTGGCGTCGGCCGCACCGGATGCCGAGCGGTGGCGGCATCTGATCGGTCAGTTGAGAGCGGTGGCGGCGCGCGCCGAATTGCTTCTTGGACGACGGTTGAGGTTCGCCGAAGAGAGCCGCGCGCTCTTCGGCGTCACGGCTCCGCGTCCAGACGAAGCGATGGTCGCGAGCACGCAGGCGGCGCTGGCGCGCCTCCTGCCCGGCTCGGGCCCGCTCGTCGAGCGGTACGAGGCCTTCGAACGTCGTCACGTCGTGCCGCCGGACCGAGTGCGCGCGGTCTTCGAGCGCGCGCTGGCCGGCTGTCGCGAACGGACGCTGAACCATCTCTCGCTTCCTCCGGGCGAACAGGTCGAGGTCGCGTATACGCGCGACAGTCCATGGAACGGCTACAGCCGCTACAAGGGCGGATACCACAGCACGGTCGAGGTCAACCTCGATTTCGGACTGACCGTCGACGATGCGTTGGCGCTCGCGTGCCACGAGGGCTATCCGGGCCATCACGCGCACAACAGCTTGGTGGAATCGCGGTTGGTCGCCACGCGACACTTCATGGAGTTCACCGTTCAGCCACTCTTCAGCGAGCAGATGCTCGTCGCGGAAGGGCTCGCCGATCGGGCGATCGATCTTGCGTTTCCCAGCGACGACCGCGCCGGCTTCGAGCGGGACGTCCTGTATCCCGCCGCCGGCCTCGACGCCCGCGACGCGGCGCGCGTCGTCCAGATCGAGCGGCTCGTCGTTCGACTGCGACCGGCCGTCGCCGACGTGGCTCGACAGTACCTCGACGGCGATCTCGAATTCGTGCGCGCCGGAACGGCCCTGCGCGAGCGGGCGCTGATCCCGCAGCCCGATGGGCTGCTGAAGTTCCTCAACGAATTCCGCAGTTACGCGGTGACCTACACGTACGGGCCGGAGGGACTCGGCACCGAGATCGGCGCTGCACCTGACGATCCGCGGGCTGCGTGGCGCCGTTACGAAGAAATCGCCGTGCCCCCGTGGCATCTGCCGGTTCGTTGACGTCGGGTGCGACGCGCACGCGACGTTTCTGTCGTGAAAGCCGCCACGCCAGACAATTTCGTTCGCTACAACTGGAGCCACAAAAACGGCAACGGCGTGTGGGATCCGGGCGAGCAGGGACAATTGATTGCATCTCGCAGCTCATCCAATTGAACAACGCGAATCGTCCGTTGAGCGCTTACAATGTGGCCGTGACGATCCTGGACCCCGGCCCCGACGGCGTGCTGCGCACCGCCGACGACGGACCGTCGCTGCAGGGATTCAACTTGAACGCGGCCGCGCTCGCGCTGCCGGTGCTCAACGAGCTGCAGAACACTCCGGGCCACGACGACTTCTACACGCTCGAGGTCAGCGCGAGCGAAGCGCCGTACGGCCTGCGGATCACGCCGTCGCTGCGGAACCAATCCGGACAGCCCTACGCCCGGACGTTCAGTGCCGGGTCCGCCAACGGCATCAACTACGGCTCCGCGCGCGCCGTGTCGGGCTTCGTTGACGGGTACAACCTCTTCAATACGAACGCCGCGACGAACATCAACTGGAGCTCGGGGGCGACGTACCTGACGCCCTCGACGATTGTGCCGCCGCGCATCGCGCGTGTTGGCGTGAAGTTCGACTGGTAATGCGCGTTCGGCGCGTGGCGCTGCTGGTGGCCGGTGCGAGCGTGCACTGGGCCTGCGGCAGCCCACGCGCCGCGTCGCCGCCAGTCGCGTCGGCGGCCGTCTCGAGCGCCGCGCCGGGCGACGGCGCCACGATGCCGCACGGCGATCACAATCCTAGGTTCGGCGGCGTGGTGCTGATGAACGGCGATCTGCATTTCGAAGTGATCCTCCGGCGCGACGGACGCTACCAGGTGTACTTCAGCGACGCGGGTCGCAACGAGCTGCCGGCGTCGTTTGCGTCGAGCGTCTCGATTGCCGTCACGCCGAAGAGCGGTGCCGCGCAGACCGTGACGCTTCAGATCGACGACATGGGCGAGAGCTGGATCGGATCGGGCCAGTCCGTGACCGAGCCGGACGCCGTGGCTCGCGTGACATACTCGATTCACGGCAAGCCGTATTGGATCGACCTCCCGTTTTCCACCATGCCGGCGCCGGGCCGGTGACTCGAAGATAAGGAGATCGCGATGCGAAAGTGGGCAATCGTCGTCGGCGCGTTGGCTCTCTTCAGCGTCGGTTGTTCGCGCGGACCGGACGCGCGCGTCTCGGCGCAGGCGAAACCGGTGGCGGCGCCGAAACCCAAGCTCGGCATCCGTGCGGACGGCGACACCGAGATCAAGATCGACCTGTCGAAAGCGCCAGAGAATTTGAAGAAGGTGTACGCGTACATCGACGAACACATCGACGAGCACGTCGACAACCTGCAGAAGTGGATCAAGCAGCCGAGCATCTCGAACAGCGGTGAGGGCATCCCCGAGTCGGCGGAGATGGTGAAAGGGTTCTTCGAGCAGCTCGGCTGTCAGCAGGCGCGCGTCTACGACGTGGGCATCACCGAGTGGGGATCGCCGGGGAATCCCGTCGTCTACGCGAAGTGCGACGAGGGCGCGCCGCGCACGCTGGTCCTGTATTGGATGTACGACACGATGCCGGTGACGCAGCCGGACGCGTGGACGTCGCCGCCGTTTGAAGCGCGGCTGGTGGAGCAGAAGCCGTTCAAGAAAGTGTTGATCGGCCGGGGCGCGACGAACTCGAAGGGGCCGGAGATGGCGCAGCTCAACGCGCTGATGTCGATCAAAGCAGTAACGGGCAAGCTGCCCGTGAACCTCATCTTCATCGCGGAAGGCGACGAAGAACGGATGGATATCGGGTTGCGCAAGTTCGTCAAGGATCACCCGGACCTATTCGCGGGCGCTGATGCGCTGCTCAATTTCGGCGGTCAGGCGCCGAGCGGCGCCGGCGACGTCGCGGGCGGCTCGGAAGGCTGCGTGTACATCGAGCTGACGACGAGCGGGAAGGCGTGGGGCCGGGGGCCGGTGCAGTCGGACATTCACGGCGCGAACAAGCGCGCGGTGGACAGTCCGGCGTGGCGCCACATCAAGATGCTCGCGTCGCTGATCTCCGACGATGGCAACACGCCGCTCATCAAAGGCTTCACCGACGGCATGGTGCCAATGGACGCGGCCGACACGGCGAGGATGAAGAAGGCCGCCGAGAAAGTGGATCTGAAGGTCGCGTCGCAGAATCTCGGCGTTGCGCGTTTCATCTCCGACGATCCCTTCACCATGTTGAAGATGTCGCGCTATGGAATCTCCTTCAACATGGACGGCGTCTGGGCGGGCAACATGTACGCGGGCGGCGCGGGCGCGATTCTGCCGAACAAGATCACGTCGAAGCACAACATGCGCTACGTGCCGAAGATGCACGGCCTGGACATGGTGAAACGCATTCGCGAGCAGCTCGACCGCAACGGCTACAAGGACGTCGAGATGAAAGTGATCGGCGACGTCCCCTGGTCCAAGATGTCGTACGATACCGACATCGCCCGCGCCGTGATCGACATGTACGACCAGTTCGGGATTGCGCACGGCGCGCTGCCCGGCAACGAAACGATCCTCGGCGGCTATTGGCCCGCGTACCTCTTCTCGAACCGTGAAGTCGGGCAGAAGGTCGCGCCGGTGTCGATGCCGATCGCCGCCGGCGCGGCGGGCCACGGCGGCAACGCGCACGCGGCCAACGAGTACTACGTCATCGAGGGCGCGGGCAAAGTATACGGGATGGCCGGCGCCGAAAAATCGATCGCGACCATCGTCTACAATTTCGCCAACGCCAAAGCCTCGGTCAACACCACGCACTAGTAGGAGAACGCCATGCGCCTGCGAATGATCGTCCTGCTCATCGGTTGTGCCGCGCTGGCGGCGTGCTCGAATCAGACCGCGGCGAAGGCCGCCGCTCCGGCCAAGGCGGCGCCCAAGCTGGGCATTCGGCCCGCCGGCGACACCGAGGTCCAGCCGGACCTCAGCCAGATCACGTCGGACGACTTGAAGAAGGTGTACGGCTACATCGACGAGCACATCGACGAGCACGTCGACAACCTGCAGAAATGGATCCGGCAGCCGAGCATCTCGAATAGCGGCGAGGGCATCCCCGAATCCGCCGAGATGGTGAAGGGGTTCTTCGAACAACTCGGTTGCCAGCAGGCGCGCGTCTACGACGTCGGCATCACCGAGTGGGGATCGCCGGGGAATCCCGTCGTCTACGCGAAGTGTGACGAGGGTGCGCCGAAGACGCTCGTCATCTACTGGCAGTACGACACGATGCCGGTGACGCAGCCGGACGCGTGGTCGTCGCCGCCGTTCGAGGCGCGGCTGGTGGAGCAGAAG
>JACPZV010000484.1 GCA_016195295.1 Acidobacteriota bacterium | reverse complement strand
GAAGTCGATCAGGGTCACGCGCTGCTCGATAACGTGCTCGATGTCGGCCGCGGCGCGGTCGCCTCGGAGATGGTCGGCCTCAGCGAGGAAGTTTTCGGCCGCACCGTGGCCTATCTCAAGGAGCGCAAGCAGTTCGGCAAGGCGATCGCGGAATTCCAGGCCGTGCAGCATCAGATCGCGCGCGCGGCGACCGACGTCGAAGCGGCGCGGCTGCTGGTCTACAACGCGGCGCGCCTGCGCGAAAGCCAGCAGCCGTTCCTCGCCGAAGCCGCGATGTGCAAGATCGTCTCGTCGGAAGTCGCCGAGCGCGTGGCGTCGCTCGCGATCAATCTGTTCGGCGGGTACGGGTTCGTGAAGGATTATCCGGTCGAGAAGCTCTACCGCGACGCGAAGATCGGCCAAATCTACGAAGGCACATCGAATCTGCAACTGCAGACGATCGCCAAAAACATCCTTGGGTGAATTTGGTGATTGGACTGACGCTCAATCTTTCAATCACTCAATCTTCCAATCAAATCACTCAATCACCAAATCACTCAATCACCAAATTCGGCACAGCACCCTATCCGTTGGCCCTGCCTTCAAAGAGGGCCTCAGTTTGTAGCGTTTGGGGCCCGTTCTCGGTGCAGACGGCGTAGCGCGACTGGTACATCGCGACGCCGGCGTATTCGCCTTTGGCGTTGAGGCAGTAGAAGCTTAGCCCGAAGTTCGGCTGGCCCTTCTCGTTGAGCAGCCGTTTCTCGATCGTGTTCTTCGCGACGCGCTTGAGCGCCGTGATCGCGGCGTCCTTGGGATGCGCGCCGCGCCGCATCTCCTCGACGATGAGGAACGAGCAGAGGCCGTAGAGGTTCGCCTCGCCCCGGCCCGTCGACCCGGCCGCGCCGACTTCGTTGTCCACGTACAGGCCCGCGCCGAGAATCGGCGAGTCGCCCGCGCGGCCCGGAATCTTCCACGCGAGCCCGCTCGTCGTCGTCACGCCGCAGATCTCGCCCCTGGCGTTGACGGCGTCGCAGTTGATCGTGCCCCAGAAGTGCTCGCCGTCAATGAGGCCCTCGCGCACCATCTGCAGACCCGTGTCGTACCACGCCTGCGCCCGCTTCTTCGGATCGAGATAGTGCAGCGGGTCCGTACGCCGCTTCCACTCCAGCCACTGCTTGCGCGCGGTCTCGTTGATCAGACCTTCCTCGATCTTGATCCCCATCGAGCGCGCAAAGTCCTGCGCGCCCTTGCCCACCAGCAGATGATGATCGGTCTCGTCTGAGACGAGCTGCGCCACGCGGGCCGGCGCGCGCACGCCTTCGATCGCGGCGACCGCGCCGGCGCGCTTCTTCGGTCCGTGCATGCACGAGGCGTCGAGCTGCACGACGCCTTCGGCGTTCGGCAAACCGCTCCAGCCCACGCCCGTCTGATTCGGATCGAGCTCGACGATGCTGACGCCGGCCACGAGCGCGTCGAGCACGTCGCTGCCTTTCGTGATCATCGTGAAGGCTTTCTGCACGCACGTGATGCCGTCGGCGTCCTTGGAGGCATTCCCGTTCGCCGAAGCGATGACGACGGGCTTGACGCCTTTCGTCATCACGGCCGGCGCCTGCCCGAACAGCGCGCGAGGTGCGGCAGCGGCGGCGACACCGGCGACGGTGGTCGTTTTGACGAACTCACGACGATTCAGCTTCTTCATAAGAACCTCGCATTGGGTAGTTGAGTAATTGTGTAACTGGGTAATCGACCGACTGCGGGCCTCACTCGATTACGCAATTACCCAACCACCCAATTACCCGATTCACGGGTTGTTGAGGATCCTGGCGGCGATAATCATACGCTGGGCCTCGGACGTGCCCTGATAAATTTCCGTCGCGCGCACGTCGCGGAACAGCCGCTCGACGACCGACCCGCGTCGGTAGCCGGCTGACGCCAGAATCTGCATCGCCCTGTCGGCGGCTCGGTGCGCCGCCTCCGAAGCCGCCAGCTTCGCCATCGCCGCCTCGACCGTGCATTTCTCCTGAGTGTCCTTCGCCGCGGCGGCCCTGAGGGTGAGGACGCGCGCCGCCGCCAGCTCGGTCGCCATGTCGGCCAGCATCCACTGGATCGCCTGATACTCGGCGATCGGCCGCCCGAACTGCTCGCGCCGCTTCGCGTACGCAATCGCTTCGTCCAGGGCGGCTTCGCCGATGCCGAGCGCCTGCGCGGCGATGGCGATGCGTCCGCCGTCGAGCGCCCACATCGCGAGCGGGAATCCCCGGTCAACCGACCCGAGCACCTGGTCGTCTTCGACCCGGATGTCGAAGTCGAGGTCCATGCAGCCGAGGCCGCGCACGCCGAGCGAGTCCGCGCGCGCCGTGCGCGTGATCCCAGGTGTGTTCATCGGGACCAGAAACGCCGTCACGCCCTGGCCGCGCAGGCCCGGACGCGTCGCGGCGAAAACGACGGCGACCGACGCTTCTTCGGCGTTGGCGACCCACACTTTGCGACCGGTGACGCGGTACCCGTCGGCCGTCTTGACGGCCCGCGTCTGCTGATTCGCGGCGTCGGTCCCCGACTCCGGTTCGGAGAGCGCGAAGGCGCCGAGCGCGTCTCCCGTCGCGAGCCGGCGCAGCCAGCGCCCGCGCTGCGACTCGCGACCGGCGTACGCGATGAGCTCGGCGACGAGCGAATTGGTCACCGACAGCGACACGGCCACCGTCGCGCTGGCGTGCGCGATCGCCTCGAGCGCGAGCGCGTAGCTGACGTAATCGCGGCCCGCGCCGCCCCACGCCGTGGGAATCGTCACGCCGAGCAGACCGCGCGCGGCGGCGGCGTGAATCACGTCGGACGGGAACTCGCCCGACTTGTCGATGGCCGGCGCGCGCAGCGCCACGACGTCGCGCGCGAACTGCTCGACCGAGGACTTGAAGGATTCCTGTTCCTTCGTGAGTTCGAGAATCATGGACGTTTAACCGCGGAGCGCGCCGAGAGCGCAGAGACTGGAGTTTACCTGTTCATTCTCACGTCTCCGCGGTCTTTGCGCCCTCCGCGGTCAAACGTCAGCCTTCGCCAGGCGTTCGAAAACGGGCCGCAGGCGTTTCGCGGTCTCGTTCAGCTCCTCCGGCAGCACTCGCGTCTCGCCGACGACCGACATGAAGTTCGTATCGCCGTTCCATCGCGGCACGACGTGCACGTGCAGATGATCGAGCACGCCCGCGCCGGCGGGCCGGCCGAGGTTGACGCCGACGTTGAGCCCCTGCGGCTTGTAGACTTCCGTCAGCGCGATCTCGGCGTGGCGCGTGAACCGCATCAGCTCCGCCTGCTCCTCGCTCGTCGTCGCGGCCAGCGTGGCGACGTGACGCGTCGGCACGACCATCAAGTGGCCGCTGTTGTACGGATACAAGTTCAGGATGATGTACGTCACGCGGCCGCGAATCAGAATCAGATCGTCGCGTCGCGGGTGTGCGTCGGCCTCGCAGAAGATGCAGCCGGCGTCAGTTCCGCCTGTTCCGGTCACGTACGCGAGTCTCCAGGGAGACCAGAGGCGTTCCACTGTAGAGGCTGGAGGCTGGGGGCTAGGGGCTGGGGATCGTCGGTCCGGGCGCGCCGGGCTGCGTCGCGGGCGGCGCGACCTCCCTGTTGATGAGCTCCTTGAGCTCTTTGCCCGGTTTGAAGTACGGCACTTTCTTCGGCGGCACGTCGACCTTGTCGCCGGTTTTCGGGTTGCGGCCCTTCCGCGGCTCGCGCTTGCGGAGACGAAAACTCCCGAAGCCGCGCAGCTCGATTTTCTCGCCGCGATGCAGCGCTTCGATGATGCTGCGGAACACCGTGTCGACGATCACCTCCGAGTGCTTCTTGGTGAGATCGGACACGCGCGAGACTTCCTCGACCAGTTCGGCTTTCGTCATGCTGCCGCTTGTCATTGGCAGTACCCTCAAGGGGGCTGGAGGCTAGGGGCTAGGGACTGGGAGAACGCTCTTCCAGCCTCTAGTCCCCAGCCTCCAG
>JACPZV010000483.1 GCA_016195295.1 Acidobacteriota bacterium | reverse complement strand
TCGGGCGGCATCGTCGGCGACAACCTGGGACAATTCTATGGTGAAGTTGTGTTTTCCATCGCGCCCTCAGACGTCCAGAAGGGCCTCATCTGGGCGGGCACCAACGACGGCAAGATCTGGTACACGCGGGACGGCGGCGCGAAATGGAACGACGTCTCGAAGAACGTCACCGCCATGCCGGCGTGGGGCGTGGTGTCGAAGATCGAGCCGTCGCACTTCAGCGGCGGCACGGCCTACGTCGCCGTCGACAACCACCTGATGGACAGCCGCGAGCCGTACATTTTCAAGACGACCGACTACGGCGCGACCTGGAAGCGAGTGAATGGCGATTTGCCCAACAAGCATCCGCTGTCGTACGTGAAGGCCGTCGCCGAGAATCCGAACACGCAGGGCTTCCTCGCGGCCGGCACGGGACACGGGTTCTACTATTCGACGGACGACGGCGCGCACTGGACGGAGATTGCCGCAGGACTCCCGCACGCGCCGGTCAGCTGGGTCGTGTTCCAGAAAGCCTTCCACGACATCGTCGTCTCGACCTACGGCCGCGGCCTGTACGTGCTCGACGATGTCACGCCGCTCGAGCAGGCCACGTCGACGACGACGGACGCGGCGGTGCACTTGTTCACACCACGGCCCGCGTACCGCTGGAGTCAGCGCGGACGCGCGTTCATCAATTACTCGCTGAAGACGGCGCCGCGGAATTCGCAACTGCAGGTGCTGGATGCCGACGGCAAAGTGGTCCGCGAACTGCGGACGACGCCAGGTGCCGGCCTGAACCGCGTCACGTGGGATTTGCGGCACGACGCGCCGCGTCTCGTGGCGCTTCGGACGACGCCCGCGGAGAATCCGCACATCTGGGAGGAGCCGCGGTTCAGAGGTCAGGATACGCGACCCGTAACGCACTGGGGCTTGGAGCCGGCGCAGGTGGGTCCCGTCGTCGTGCCGGGGAAGTACACCGTGAAACTCACGGTCGACGGCCAGTCGTACACGCAGCCGATCGAAATCCTGAAAGATCCCAAAGTCTCCGCATCACAAGCGGACCTTGATCTGTCCGTGAAGCTCCAGATTCGCCTGCGCGACGACATCAGCGCCGCGGCGGACATGATCAACGCGATTGAAGTGATGCGGAAGCAGCTCGAGGACGTCCAGAAGGCGTTTAGGAACGATGCGAGCAAAGCCGCGTTGCTCAAGCAGGTCGCCGACATGGACAAGAAACTCTACGACGTGGAGACGAAGCTCCTCGAGCCGGCGCAGATGACGAGCGACGACAAGTACTTCCAGCAGGCGTACCGCGTCTACATGAACCTCATTTGGTTGAACGGCGAGGTCGGTCCCGGCGCCGGCGACGTGTCGGGTGGTGCGGATTTCGCGCCGACGGACACGTCGGTCAACATGATGGAAGGCATCGAAAAGGATCTGAACGCGGCGAAGGCGGAGTACCGGACGCTGATGGACCGCGACGTGCCGGCCTTCAACCGCGCGATAGGGAACGCGATGACGCCGCTTACTGGCGGACGGCAGTAAATAAGAGTGCGTTGCAGAACTCGCGTCACGGGTCCTGTCGCCGAACAGCCCCTCCGGTGCTCGCCCCACAAGCGCGTGATCACGGCACCGGGGCTCCGCGCCTGGGGGCGCCCCGTTCGGCGCCACCCGCGGTCCGCGAATTCTGCAACGCTTTCTAAGGTACAATGCGCGGCGAAGGGAGGGCCTGTGAGAGTTGGACACGATCGAGGATTTGAGGATCTGAGGATGTGAGGATTTGAGGAAGTAAGCGCGTCGCGCGTCGTCGCACGCCTGCAGTACATCCCCCAAGTGCAGCACGTCTTCAGATCCTCAATTCCTCACATCCTTAACTCCTCAAATCGATTTCCTTTTAAGGAGAGATCCGTGTCCACATTGACGCGCCTGGGGTGGAGTTCGTTTTTCGAAGATCAGATCGCGCAGACGGACGAGTCGCTGCGCTTCGCACGTGTCGTAGAGGAACAGCGAGGGCTGTACCGGATCGCCGGTCACGCCGAAGGTTGGGCGGAAGTCAGCGGCCTATTTCGTCACGAGGCGAGAACGGCCGCCGACTTTCCCGCGGTCGGCGATTGGGTTTGTGTCGCGCCAGCGGACGTAGTCACGCCTGCGGATGTAGCGCGAGGCTTCAGCCGAGCGTCGACTCGCGCCATCATCCATCGCCGGCTGGAGCGGCGAAGCGTGCTCTCGCGCGCGGCGGCCGGCGATCGCGTCGAGCAGCAGGTCGTTGCGGCGAACGTCGACACCGTCTTCCTCGTCAGCGCGCTCGCGCAGGAGCTGAACGTCCGTCGCATCGAGCGCTATCTGACGATGGTGTGGGACGCCGGCGCCGTGCCCGTCGTGCTGCTGAACAAGGCCGACCTGGCCGACGATCCAGTCGCTGCACGCGAATCCGTCCGCGCCCGATTGCCGCTGATCGACGTGGTCGCGCTCAGCGCGCTGAGCCCGCTGAGCAATGACGCGCTGGACACGCTCGCGCCGTACCTGCGCCCCGCGCACACGATCGCGCTGCTGGGATCGTCCGGCGTCGGCAAGTCGACGCTGGTCAACCGGCTGCTCGGCCGCGACGCGATCGCAGTGGCTCCGATCCGCGAATCCGACGGGAAAGGCCGTCACACGACGACGTCGCGGCAGCTCGTGGAGTTACCGTGCGGCGCGCTGCTGATCGACACGCCGGGCATGCGTGAGCTGCACTTGTGGGGCGACGAGTCCGCGGTCGACACGGCGTTCGACGACGTCGCGGCGCTGTCGCGCGACTGCCGGTTCGCCGATTGCGGGCACGCGGGGGAGCCAGGCTGCGCCGTCCAGGCCGCCGTCGACGCGGGCCGGCTCGATCCCGATCGGCTCGCGAACTACCAGCGCCTCCTGCGCGAGGCCGCGTTCGAGGCGCGGAAGCACGACACAGCGGCCGCCGCCAATGTCAAGCGTCGCTGGAAACACATGACGCAGGCGCAGAAGGCACTCTACAAATCGCGCGAGCGTTTAGAATAATGCGATGAACCTTCAGGATCTGCGTACCATGCTCGACTACCACTACTGGGCGCGCGACCGGCTGCTCGAGGCGCTCGAGCCTCTGACGCCCGAGCAGTTCAACCGCGATCTCGGCAGCAGCTTCAAGTCGATTCGCGAGACCGTCGTGCACATCTACGCGGCGGAGTGGGCGTGGCACTCCCGCTGGCAGGGACAATCGCCGACGTCGCTCATGACGAGCGACGCGTTCCCCGACGTCGTGGCCGTGCGGCGCGCGTGGACTGACCACGAAGCCAAAATGCGCGCCTTCCTCGATGCGCTGGGAGAAAACGGCGTCACGCGCGTGTTCGACTACAAGGTGCTGAGCGGTCAGCCAGGATCGTCTCCCTTTTGGCAGATGCTGCAGCACGTGGTCAACCACGCGAGCTACCATCGCGGGCAAGTGACGACGATGCTGCGGCAAATCGGCGCGCAGCCGGCGAAGTCGATGGACATGATTGCGTACTATCGGTCAGAGGGTTGAGGGCTGAGGGTTGAGGGCTGAGGGCTGAGTACCTTTCGCATCTTCTCGCTGTCGTTGTTCTGCATCGCCGCGGTGGTCGTGCTCGCCTTCGGCTGGCAGAACGGCGAACCCTGGACGGCGTCGGCCTTCGTCTTCTTTTTCTCCTCACGTGTCGCGCGGTCGATCGTCAAACGTCCTTTGAACGGCGTGCGCGACGCGCATCCGACGCGTCACGCCACGCGCTTCGTGCTCGTGACGGCCGCCGGGTGGCTGGGTTCGGGCGCGCTGGCGGCGATAGCGGCGCTGATGGGCGAAGGCCAGGAGTGGTGGTACGTGGCGCCAGTCTTCGTCGTGTTCGGCGTGCTGAACCTGCTGCTGCTTTCCAGCCGAACTCAGTAGGGAATCCAGGGCAGGCCCTCCCATGTATGACGCGATGATGGATGCGCCGGCTGATGATCCGGCGACCACGCCGCCGCGTTCGAGCACGCGCTCCACCTCCCGTCATTCTCCTTATCGATTGCCGTGTCCGCTCGCCTGCCCTTCAGACACGCTCAGGGCATCCCGAGCATGTCGAGGGATGAAAGGCTCGCGCTCCGTGTCCTGCTTCAGCCGAGCGACTTACTGCGGTGACGTGCTCCGCGGCATCGCCTGCCCGCGCGTGCCCTGAATGAACTTCGCGATGTCGCTCTTGAGCGCTTTGTGCGCCGACGGCCGGATGTAGATCATGTGGCCGGCCTCGTAGTAGCCGAACGACACGCGGTCGGTGAAGGACTTGTCGTAGCCGAGGTGCGCGAAGTTGTACTCCATGCCGCCCATGACGGTCGCCATGTCGTAGTAACCCTGTGCGACGAAGATCTTGAGGAACGGATTGTGCGACATCGCCGAGCGCAGCGGCTCGGTCATGTCCATGTAGCTGTTGGTAAACTCATCCCAGTTCCACGGCCGCACGTTGCCAGACGAGGGGTAGTGCAGGTCCGATTCCCACTTGAGATCGTTCTTCACGTAGTCCTGGAACAGCGCCGTGTACGGACCCTGCAGCGCGCTGTTCGACAGATCGAACTCATCGTTCTCGCCGGCCGCGTCGCCCTCGATCGAGGTGAATCGGCTGTCCAGGCGGCCGACGACGAGCCGTTTGTCACGCAACAACTCCTTGCGGAAGCGTCCCGGATCGATACGGAGGTTCGCGCGCTCCACGAAATCCACCGAGAGGCCGGTGAGACGCGCCAGCTTCTGCGCCGTGGCCTTGCGCTCGGCCGCGCTCGCCCGATTCCCCTTCGCGAGTGCCGTCAGGTACTCGCCGAACGCGAACGCGCGCGACTCATCGACCGCCTTCTTGAGATCGCCCGCGAGATCGGCCGGCAGTTTCTTGTGGTACCACGCGGACGCCGTGTACGTCTCGACGTGCGACGCGTACGCCGCGTCGTTTTCCGGCGACGGCGAGATCGTCTGGTACGTGAGCAGCGACGACACCAGCGCGATGCCGTTGAGCTCGATGCCGTGCCGATTCTGCAGCTCCTGCGCGAGGCCGGCGGACCGGATCGTGCCGTAGCTTTCGCCGATCAAGTACTTCGGCGACGGCCAGCGGCTGTACGACTTCAGGTACTCGTTGATGAACTCGCCGAAGGCGCGCAGATCGCCGCGCACGCCGTGAAACTGCCGGTTGTCCACGCCGGAGACCACGCGGCTGTAGCCGGTGTCGATCGCGTCCACGAAGATGAGATCCGTGACGTCGAGGAGCGAGTGCTCGTTGTCGACGAGGTGATAGGGCGGCGCCGGCTGAAACCCGTCGGCGGCCATCTGCACGTGCTTCGGCGCGAACGATCCCATGTGCAGCCAGATCGTGGCCGCGCCCGGTCCGCCGTTGTAGAGGAACGACACGGGGCGCGTCTTCACGTCCTCACCGTCTTTGGTGTAGGCGACGAAGAACATGCGGGCCGAAACTTGACCGGTGTCGAGCCGGATCGGCAGCGTGCCGGCGGTCGCCGTGTATTTGATATCGCGGCCATCGAGCCGGAGCGCGTGGGGCGTCTGTGAGGTTTTCTCCTCGGCGGGTCCGGCGGTTTCGACGCGCGGTGACGCCGGCGCGGTTTCCGCGGGCGCCGGCGCCTGGGGCGCGCCGCCGCGGCTCCCACGGCCCTGCGCGCGAGCTGAAGGCGCCATGACGCCGCAGACGAGGAGGACGAAGAGGACTCGTTTCAGCATGGCTGGCTCCTGCGAAATGACACGTAGATGATACCCGGGCCGGTGCGCGCCCGACGCGGTCACTCCTCGTCCGGCGGACCGCCGCCGGACTTCGCCACGTCTTCCTGCTTCACCCGGTCGACATTGAATTTCGCCGCGCTCGCGATGATCTTGTCGAGCGTGTCGTCGTAGTCGAACGACGTCGCTTTCGAGAAGCGCGTGAAATTGATTCTCGAGACGACGAACGAGCGCAGGTACGGACTGGTCAGACCGCGCGCCTTCAGCTTCTCGACCGCCGCGCTGACCGCCTCATCGAGCTTCAGGATCTTTTTCCCGCGACGCTCGCGCTCCGCGAGCGCCTTGGCGATCGGCTCGTCGAGGAACGTGTCGACGCGGCGCAGGATCGACTGGTAGGCGCCGCCGCTCAGCCGCGGTCGCTCTTCGTAGCACACGCCGAGCGTCAGAAACGCCGGCTGCTCGAACTCGAAGCCGAAGGCGGCCTCCGCCTCGGCATTGTCGCCTGGGCGCTCGGCCAGCGCGCGCGCCATGCGGATCGTCTCGAGCGATTTCTCGCGCAGGTTGTGCGCCTTCTCCGTGTTGAGCGCCAGGATCTTGAACGCCACGTCGGCATCCGGCACGAGCAGCGCGACGATCGTGCGGACGCCGAGCTTCTTCAGCGCCTGCAGCCGATGGTTGCCGTTCGGCGTCCAGTACCGATCGTCGTGGCGGATGGCGATAATTGGATCGAGGAAGACGCCGATCTTCTCGACGACGCCCATCAGGCGTTTGACGTGGGTGTCCGACGGGTCGCGCTGATAAGGCGTGGGCTCCACGCGGTCGACCGGCAGCGCCGCCAGCAGCAGCGGCTTCCCGCCGAACGGATCGTGATAGCGTCCGAGCACGGCGCCGCCGTCGGCGTCGACGTGCGCCGCGAGCCGATCGAGGTCGGCGCTCGCGGCGTTGCGTGTTTCAGCGGCGGTCAGGCCGACCGACGCCGGTGCGGCTTTCTTGCGGCGAACAGGCTTCTTGCGTGGAGGCATCCTATTTCCGCGCGGCCGGCGTGAGCATCGTCTCGAGCCGCTTGCCCTCGCGCATGTAGATCACCTTGGCGGGCTGGCCGATCT
>JACPZV010000482.1 GCA_016195295.1 Acidobacteriota bacterium | reverse complement strand
GAGCTCGCCGACCGCGATCTTTTCGCGGTTTTCGTTGATCGTCTTCTCCACCTGATACGCGAGCGAGTCGGCCTGATTGCGAGCGTCGATCAGATCGCGCCGCGCCTGATCCTCTGACGCGTGGCTCTGCGCTTCCTTCACCATCCGATCGACCTCTTCCTTCGAAAGGCCGCTCGACCCGCTGATGGTGATCTTCTGCTCTTTGCCCGTCGCCACGTCCTTGGCCGTCACGTTGACGATGCCGTTGGCGTCGATGTCGAAGGCGACCTCGATCTGCGGCAGCCCGCGCGGCGCCGGTGGCAGTCCGACCAGATGGAAACGACCCAGCGTGCGGTTGTCGCGCGCCAGCGGACGCTCGCCCTGGAGGACGTGCACCTCGACGCTGGTCTGGTTGTCGGTCGCCGTCGAGAAGACTTCGCTCTTCCGCGTCGGAATCGTCGTGTTGCGGGTGATGAGCGGCGTCATCACGCCGCCGAGCGTCTCGATGCCGAGCGACAGCGGCGTGACATCCAACAGCAGCACGTCCTTGACGTCGCCGGTCAGCACGCCGCCCTGCACCGCCGCGCCGACGGCGACGACCTCATCCGGATTGACGCCCTTGTGCGGCTCCTTGCCGAAGAAGTCGCGCACCAGCTGTTGGACCTTCGGCATGCGCGTCGAGCCGCCAACGAGGACCACCTCGTCCACCTTCTTCGGATCGACGCCGGCGTCCGCGAGGGCCTGCCGCACGGGCACCATGGTCCGCTGCAGCAGATCGTCGACCAGCTGCTCGAGCTTGGCGCGCGTCAACTTCATCTGCAGATGCTTCGGCCCGCTCTGATCGGCGGTCACGAACGGCAGATTGATCTCGGTTTCCAACGCCGTCGACAGCTCCACCTTGGCTTTCTCCGCGCCTTCCTTCAGGCGCTGCAGCGCCATGCGATCCTTCGAGAGGTCGATGCCGTCGCTCTTGCGGAACTCGCCGGCGAGCCATTCGATGATGCGATCGTCGAGATCGTCGCCGCCGAGATGCGTGTCGCCGTTGGTGGCCTTCACTTCGACGATGCCCTCGCCCACCTCCAGCACCGAGATGTCGAAGGTGCCGCCGCCGAAGTCGTACACCGCAATCGTCTCGTCCTTCTTCTTGTCCAGACCGTAGGCGAGCGCGGCCGCCGTCGGCTCGTTGATGATGCGCAGCACGTTGAGGCCGGCAATCTTGCCGGCGTCTTTCGTCGCCTGCCGCTGCGCGTCATTGAAATACGCCGGCACCGTGATTACGGCGTCGGTCACTTTCTCGCCCAGGTAATCCTCGGCCGCCTGCTTGAGCTTCTGCAGGACCATCGCGGAGATTTCCGGCGGCGAGTACGTCTTGCCTCGCGCCTCGACGCGGGCATCGCCGTTGGACGCGCGCGTCACGGAGTACGGCACGCGAGACGCCTCGGTGGAAACCTCGTCGTACTTCCGTCCCATGAATCGCTTGATGGAGAACACCGTGTTGTCGGGATTCGTGACGGCCTGTCGTTTCGCAACCTGACCGACGAGCCGCTCGCGATCCTTCGTCAGCGCGACGACCGACGGCGTAAGACGTGCGCCTTCCTGATTCACGATGACCGTGGGCTGCCCGCCTTCCATCACGGCGACAACCGAGTTCGTCGTCCCGAGGTCGATTCCGATCACTTTGCCAGTCATACGAGAAAGTCCTCGATTCGAAGCAGATGGTGTCACTATACGACAAATATGAGTATTAATAAAGCATTTAATCTTAGTAATAAGAACTCATATTATGACGTACAGATATCCCAAGGCTCATCTTGATGTTACGGTGACGCTGGCGGCGGACCTGGGCCCTGTGCGATCATCTTCGCAGCCCCACATGTCCGCACTCCGTATCCTTTTCATTGGCGACATCGTCGGCCGTCCCGGTCGTGATCTGGTCAGAATCGGCCTGTCCGCGCTCGTCGAGCACCATAGGATCGACTTCGTGATTGCCAACGTCGAGAACGCCGCCGCGGGGTTCGGCATCACGCGGGAGATCGGCGACCAATTGCTCGACGAGGGCGTGGAGGTGATGACGTCGGGCAATCACATTTGGGACAGGAAGGAAGCCCTCGACTACATCGGCGCCGAACCGCGCCTCCTCCGTCCCGCCAACTACCCGGCCGGCGCGCCAGGCCACGGCACGTATCTGGCGCGAACGCAGGACGGCCGATCCGTCGGCGTCGTCAACGTGATGGGCCGTGTGTTCATGCTGAACATCGACAACCCGTTCGCCGTCGTGCTGCGCGAGATCGAGGCGCTGCGGACGCGCACGCGAATCATCTTCGTGGACTTCCACGCCGAAGCGACGTCGGAGAAACAGGCGATGGGATGGCACCTCGACGGCAAGGTCACCGCGGTCGTCGGCACGCACACGCACGTGCAGACGGCCGACGAGCGTGTGTTGCCCAAAGGCACGGCGTACCTGACCGACGTCGGCATGACCGGGCCGCACGATTCGATCATCGGCGTCGAAGTCGAGGCCGCGCTCGGCCGTTTTCTCAACGCGTTGCCCGCCAAGTTCGAAACCGCGACGGGCAATCCGCGGCTCAACGCCGTGATCGTCGACGCGGACGACGCCACGGGCCGCGCCGTTGGAATCGAACGGCTCAGCTACGGCATAGAGGAACTGAAGGCGCTTGCGGCTTCGCTTCCCAATCTGCAATCTGCAATCTGAATTCTGAAATCTCAAGCCTGACTTTCAGCCATGTCCGATCTTTTCGATCTGCCGTTCGAAGACGAAGAGCCGGAAGCCGCGCCGGTGGCACCCACGCCCGTCGCCGCGCGGCGTGTCCTGACGGTGACCGAGCTGACGGTCAGGGTGCGTGACCTGCTCGAGGCCCAATTCGCCGAGGTCCTGGTGGAAGGCGAACTGTCGAACTGCAAGGCGTGGAACACCGGGCACCTGTACTTCACGCTGAAGGACGGGTCGTCGCAGATTCGCGCGGTCATCTTCCGCTCGTCGCTGCGGTACCTCAAGTTCAAACCGGTTGACGGGCTGCGCGTCGTCGCGCGCGGACGAGTGTCGGTGTACGAACCAAAGGGCGAGTATCAGCTCGTCTGCGAGTACATGGAGCCGCAAGGGCTCGGGGCGCTCCAGCTCGCCTTCGATCAGCTCAAGAAGCGGTTGCAGGACGAAGGCCTGTTCGACGCGGCGCGCAAGCGCCCGCTGCCGGCGCTCCCGCGCAGGATCGGCATCGTCACGTCGCTCGACGGCGCGGCCATCCGCGACATCATCAAAATCCTCCAACGACGGCACGCCAACGCCCACCTGGTGATTCGGCCCACGCGTGTGCAAGGCGAAGGCGCGGCGCTCGACGTTGCGCGCGGCTTGCGCGCGGTCGGACGCGTGAAGGGCGTCGACGTCGTCATCGTGGGGCGCGGCGGCGGGTCGATCGAAGATCTTTGGGCCTTCAACGAGGAAATCGTCGCGCGCGCGATCGTGCAGTGTCCCGTGCCCGTCATCTCGGCGGTCGGGCACGAGTCCGACGTGACGATTGCGGATTTCGTCGCCGATCTGCGGGCTCCGACGCCGTCGGCCGCCGCGGAGCTCGTGGTCGCGGCCACGGCCGACTTCGCCAGCCGGATCGATCGGCTCCGCGACCGGCTTCGCGCCGCCGCTCGAGGACGCATTCAAGGCCTCAGCCGGCGCGTGCACGCCGCCGACGGCCGGCCGGCGTTCGCCGGCTTTCGCGGGCGGGTCGCGATGCGTGGACGCTACGCCGGCGACCTCTCGCACGCGCTCGAACGCCTCTTGCGCGCCGCGCTCGTCTCGCGCGAACGCCATCGTCAACTGCTCGAGCGTCAATTGGCCACATTCGATCTCGGCCGTCGGCTCGGTCAGATTCGCACGCGGCTCGTCGCGTCAACCGGACAACTGACCGGCGCCGCCCGCGAGCGGCAGCACCGGGCGCGGGCGCAGTTCGCCAACGTCGCCGGCCGCCTCGAAACACTCAGCCCGCTAGCCGTCCTCGGTCGCGGGTACGCGGTCTGCTGGACCGAGGACCGCGCGACCGTCGTGCGCGCCGCGACGGACGTGGCCGTCGGCGACACGGTCCGCGTGACCTTGAGCCGCGGCGAGATTGCAGCTAAGGTGTCAGGAACCGAATGACGCAACCCGGCGGACCGTCCATCAAGGATTTCGAGGCCGCCATCGCGGAGCTCGAATCGATTGTCAAGAAGCTCGAGGAAGGCGACCTCGCGCTCGAGCAGTCGCTGGCGCTGTACGAGCGCGGCGTGCAGCTCTCGCGGTTTTGCCACGCCCGCCTCGAAGACGCCGAGCGCCGGATCGAGATCCTCAACGAGCGCGGCGAACTGAAAGCCGCGCCTGCGTCGCTCACCGCGGACGAGACAGACCGGGGCGAGAGCCGCGGCTGATCCGGTCGTGAGCCCCGCATCACTCGCCAGCTTCCTCGACCAGGCGCGAACCACCGTGGACTCGGCGCTGGATCGCTATCTGCCCACACCACCGGCGAGCCCGGCCCTTGTCTGCGAGGCGATGCGGTACAGCGTGTTCGCGGGCGGCAAGCGCTTGCGCCCCGTGCTCACCTTGGCGAGTGCCGACGCCATCGACCGACGCAACCACGACCGACCGCTCGACGCGTCCGCCGCACTCGCGCTCCCCGCCGCGTGCGCCATCGAGTTGATTCACACGTACTCGCTGATCCACGACGACCTTCCGGCCATGGACGATGACGTCTTGCGACGCGGCCGCGCGACGCTGCATGTCGTGTACGGCGAGGGCATCGCCATCCTGGCGGGCGACGGACTCCACGCCGAGGCGTTCACCCTGCTCGCGCGCGAGCCTCCCGCAGAGGATCCCGCCATCGCCGCGCGCAAACTGCGAGTCCTGCGCGTCATCGGCGAAGCCGTCGGCTCCGCTGGCATGGTGGGCGGGCAAGCGATCGATCTGCAGGCGGCCGGCCAGGCGCCGGGACACGCCCTCACGCTCACCGCCGAGACGCTCCGCAGCATGCACGCGCGCAAAACCGGCGCGCTCATCCGCGCATCGGCCGTCTGCGGCGCAATCATGGCCGGCGCGGACCGCGTGCTCGTGGACGCCATCGATCGTTATGCGGGCGACGTGGGCCTGGCGTTTCAAATCGTCGACGACATTCTCGACGTCGAGGGCGATCCCGCTTCGCTGGGCAAAACCGCCGGCAAAGACGCCGCCGACGCCAAGCCGACGTACCCGGCGTTTTTCGGTCTCGCTCGATCGCGTCAACTCGCCGACGAGTGCGCGGAGCGAGCCCGTCAGACGTTGACCGATGCGGGACTGACCGCCGGCTGGCTGCCGGCAATCGCCGATTGGATCGTCCGCCGAAGAAACTGACGGAACGCTACGGCTCGAGCCCGAGTACGGCGTGGGCCGCGCGGATCAGGAGTGTCGCGACATCCTCTGGCGCGCGCGCGGTTCCGGCGAGCGCATCGAATGTTTCGAAGCTGGTCAAACCGAACAGGACGCGGGCGACGTCGCCCGCGACGGCGGGAGCGGGCCGCCCGTGCCGCTCGGCCGTGCGTCGCACGATAAGACGTAAGACGTCGGCCCGGTGCTCGTCGGCCGAGCGGAGGTTGCGCTCCGCCGCGGGGTCGAGCGACGCGAGACTGCGCAACCGCCGAATGACGAGCCGGTCGGCGGACCAGAAGCCGACGAGGGTCCCGATGAACTCGCCGAGGGCATCGAAGGGCATCGATCGCGTCACCGTGCCACGCAGTCCCTCGACCAGACGACGCGCGGACAGATCGCTGAACAGGGCATCGCGTAGGCCCTTTTTCGAGCCGAACTGGTAGTAGACCGTCATCCGCGCCACGCCCGCCCGCGCCGCAACGGCGTCCACCGTAAACCCCTTGCCGCCGCCCGCAACCAGCAGGTCGCGTCCGGCCGTCAACACACGGTGCTTTGTGGCGTGGCTCAAGGCGCGGCGACGGCCAAGCGAGTACGAACGTGGGCTCATAGAATCAGTAGTTTATAATTAGTCGTATGATACATACAAATTATCAGTTGCTACCGTACTGACACGCATGAAATCCTGCTCTTCGGAACATGGCTAAGGGCACGCGTCTCGATACCGCCGTCGTCGACCGCGGTCTCGTCTCGTCACGCGAGCGGGCCCGGGCGCTGATTCTGGCCGGTCAGGTCATCGTCGACGGTCGCGTCGTGTCAAAGGCCGGCGCCACGGTGGCCGCGGATGCGCGCCTGGAACTGGTGACGCCCGACCATCCTTACGTAGGACGCGGCGGCGTCAAACTCGCGCACGCGTTAGACGCGTTCGGCGTCAACCCGGCAGGGCGGCGTGCACTCGACGTTGGGGCCTCGACGGGCGGCTTCACCGACGTGTTGCTGCAGCGCGGCGCGGCGAGTGTGGTGGCGCTGGACGTGGGCCGCGCCCAGCTTGACTGGCGGCTGCGCAACGACCCACGCGTCTTCGTGCGCGAGGGCGTCAACGCCCGTGCGCTCACAACCGACGATGTGCCGCACGCGGTGAGCCTCGTGACGATCGACGTCGCGTTCATCTCGCTGCGGCTGATCCTGCCGGCGTTACCGCCGTTTCTCGAGCCGTCCGCGGACGTCGTCGCGCTCGTCAAGCCGCAGTTCGAAGCCGGTCGCGAAGACGTCGGCGCGCGCGGCCTGGTCACCGATCCCGCAGTGCACGAGGCGGTTCTGGCCCGTGTGACCGGCGTGGCGGCGGACCTCGGACTGCGGCGCGTCGGGATGACGCCGTCCGTCATCACCGGCGCCACGGGCAACCAGGAGTACTTCCTTCATCTCAAAGTGTGAAGGCTGAAGTGTGAAGTGTGAAGCGAGCACAGCGCGGCTCCTGGCTGGGCGGCTCCTGGCTTGACACCTGTGACCTCAGCCTTGAGACTTCAGCCTTGTGACTTCCGTCTCTCGCGTCGGCATCGTCGCCAAGTCCCATCTGCGAGCGGCGACACCGCATTTGGCGGCGATTGCCTCGTGGCTGGAAGGTCGCGGCGTGGAGGCGATCTTCGAATCGGCGACGGCCGCGCTGTTGCCCACGTCGGCCCCGGCGGCCGGCCGACGGGTCCTCGACAAGCAGACGCTGGCGGCGCAGGTCGATCTGGTGCTCGTGCTCGGCGGCGACGGCACGCTGATCTCCATGGCCGACTGCATCGGCGCGGCTGGATCGAACGTGCCGATCCTCGGGATCAACTTCGGCAGCCTCGGCTTTCTCACCGAAGTCACGTTGCCGGAACTGTATCCCTCGCTGGAGGCGGCGCTGAGCGGGCGAGCCCGCGTCGAGGATCGCATGATGTTGCGGGCGGCGGCGCTGCGGGCGACGGGCGCGTCCGCTGAGCACATCGCGCTCAATGATGTGGTCGTCACCAAGGCGGCGCACGCGCGGATGATCGAACTG
>JACPZV010000536.1 GCA_016195295.1 Acidobacteriota bacterium | reverse complement strand
CCTCGCGCGGCAGTGCGGTTTCTCCTACGAGCTGCGGCTGCACCGCGCGCGCGGCTACGGCGCGCTGAAGGCGATCCTCGAGATTCTCGCGGAGGACGAAGGGCTGACGCTGACCGAAATCTCGCTGCGCATGAAGCGCACGCCCGGATCGACGAAGGACTATCTGTCGTGGCTCGAGGACGTGGACCTCGTCTCGTCGCGCCAGAAGCGCTACAGCTTCACCGATCCGCTGTTGCGCGTGTGGGTCCGGCTGTACTGCCGCGCGTCTGCGCCGAGCGAGGACGACGTCGCGCGCGAAGCGCACCGCTACGCGCTGCCGCGCCTGCCGCAAGCCGCCGAGCCCAAGCCGAAGCCGCAGGCCGAGCCGGCGTTTGCGATGGCCGTCGGACCGGCGACGGGGATTATTGAGATCGACTAGATATGTAGGCCGGGTCCTTCCGGACCCGGCTCGGCAGGCGGGTCCAAAGGACCCGCCCTACTACTGCACGGCGACGGTCGCGATGAGCGGATGCAGCATCGCGATGGGACTCGTCACGGCGCCGACCGGCACGGGCGTGGCGACGAAGTGCTGGTACACCGTCAGGCTGACTCGAGTCTGAGGCCGCGCGGGCGCGACGCGATACGACGCGTGGCCGTCGCCGTCGAGCGTCATCGCGTACGTGCCCGCCTGCGCGCCGAACGCGCCGATGGCAAACGCGACGGCTTCCTTCGCGTCCTGGATGTGTCCCCAGCCTTCCGCCATCGCGGGCCGCAGCCCGCTCGACCGCTCCACAACTTGCTCCTGTCCTTTCGCGCCCGTGCGAATCTGCCAGGACGGGACCGACGATGATTTGGGGGGGTTCGCGATTTGCGTCAGCGTGGTGATCTCTGACGCGCTGCGCAGCAACCCGTAGCTCCAACTGCCCGTGCCGAAATCCCACGTGCGCGGGAACGCCGAGAAAGCGAGCGGCGTGTGGAACGACAGTTCGCGCACACGCTTGCCAGGATCGTCGATCGTCGTGGTGACCTTCACCCACGTTTTGCTGTTCGGCATTTCCGCGGTGAGCGTGAACGGGACACGCGCGTCGCCACCGACCGCCACCCGGCCGGAATACTTCAGCACGACGTAGAGTGGTCCGCGTTTGAGCACTTCAACCTTCAACGACTCCACGTCGCGCGCATCGTGCGACGCGCCCGTGGAGTCGAGCAGCGCGAAGCCGTTCAGTCCCTGCCCGATGTCTTCCAGACGATACTTGACGGAGAGCAGGAGCGGCGCGAGCGTCCTGCCGAATCGCACGTTGCCGACTTGAATCGCGTCCGGCGTCTCGGTGACGGTCAATCCACGCGTGACGGTCTCCGCTTTCACCTCATCTCCATATTCAAGCTGAGCCATCGTCTCGTCGCCCGGGCCCACGCTGATGTTGAAGTCCACGGCGAGTGATTGCACGGATCCGTCCGGCCATATGGCGTCGACGCTGAATTGCGCGGGCGCTTCGGCGTTGTTCACGAGCAGCCGCGCGTGGCTCGCGTCGTGCAGCGTGCCTTTCCGGATTGGTACGCGCGCGTTGACCGGATACGCGGACCGCCGGATGCCGGCCGTCTCCCTGATGCGAATGCTGCGAAGGCCGACGGTCGCGCGCGTTTGACCGTCGATGCCGACCGAGGCCAGCGCCGCAAGAAGACACCCCAGGATCGAAAGGCGTCGGATCATGCGGTCATCCTACCCCACGCGTTGGGCCCTTGATATGATGCCGCGCGTTGCCTTCCCGCGAGCGACACAGCGCTGAAGCCACGGTCGCCGGGCTCGGGTTCGCGCTGCTCACGGTACTGATGACGTGGCCGCTCGCCGCGCATCCCGCGCGCGCGCTCGCCAGCGATTTCGGCGATCCCCTGTTCAACACGTGGGTGATGGGATGGGTCGCCGAGCACCTGACCCGCGCGCTCGCTGGACATTTCTCGTCGCTGACCGCGCTGTGGGACGCGAACATTTTCTATCCCGAACCGAACGCGCTCGCCTACTCCGATCACTTGTTCACGGAAACCGTGCAGATCCTGCCGATCTATTGGGCGACAGGCAATCTTCTCCTCTGCTACAACGTCGCGCTGCTCCTGTCGTTCGCGTTGTCCGCCTTCGGCGCGTTCCTGCTGCTTCGCGAGCTGACGGGCAGTCGGGTCGCGGCGCTGACCGCCGGTGTCTTCTTCGCGTTCAACGAGTATCGGCTCACGCTCGAGATCTCGCATCTTCAAACGCTCTCCATCCACTGGCTGCCGTTCGCGCTCCTCGGTTGGCATCGATACATCGCGAAGGGATCGCGCGCCTCGCTCGCGTGGGGCGCCGCGGCGCTCGTGGCGCTGAATCTCTCGGCGGGGTTTCACGCGCTGTACTGCGCGCCGTTTGTCGCGGCGTTCGTCGTCGCGGATCTGATCTGGAACGGCAAAGCGCGCCTGCCTCGTGTGCGGATCGACCTCGTTGTGGCGGCGGCCGTCACTCTCGTGTTCACCCTCCCATTTGCGATGCCGTACGTGGCGATGGGAAGACGGCTCGGGTTCGCGCGGCCGCTGGAAGAGGTGATCCGGTTCTCGGCGACGCTGGACCAGTACCGCGCGGCGCTGCCGGGCTTCTCGGTCCCGCTGATGCTGGCGATTGTCGCCGGCGGTTTCGCCTTCGTCCGTCGCGACATCCGCTGGCCGGTCGTCGCCCTCGCCGTCGCGCTCGTGCTGGCGTTCTGGTTGTCGCTGGGTCCCGTCGCGCGGGGCGCTGACCACGCGGTCGGACTGCCTGGCCTGTACCGCGTCTTCTACGACTACGTTCCGGGATTTCGTGGTGTGCGCGCGGCGGCGCGCTTCGCGATGCTGTTCTTCTTTTTCCTCGCGTCGCTCGCCGGCGTCGGCGTGGCGCTTATCGAGTCGCGCGCGCGACGCATCGCCCAGATCGTCGCGGTCGTCGGCTGCGGCATCTTCCTCTGGCAAACGCGACCGGCCCCATTTCCCGTCAATCGACCGTGGCCGTTCGTATCCGCGGGTCTCGCGCCCGTGCCGGCGTACCTCAGCCCGACGTTACAGGTTCCCCTGATCTATCGCTGGGCATCGCAGCTTGGTCCCGGCGCCGTGCTGGTCGAGTTTCCGTTCGGCGACAACGCCTACGAGCTGCGCTATATGTTCTTCGCGTCGACGCGTGGATGGCGAATGCTTGGCGGCTACAGCGGCATCTTCCCGCCGAGCTACCTCGCCACGCATGCGATCGTCCATACCGCGGCGTGGCCCGATGACACCGGCGATCGCATCGCGCGGTGGCTGCAGCAGCACGGCGCGCGTGAGGCCGGCCGCTTCGACGCGGCCCGCGCCTTCGTGTTGCCGCCACGTTGACGTCGTTCGCCTGCGGGCTCGCACGACGAGTTCTCAGTTTTCAGTTTTCAGTTTTCAGTTCTTAGTTTCTCGAGCGCCACTCTCGCCGCTTCCTGCTCCGCTTCCTTCTTGCTCGGACCGGTGGCTTCGCCGAGCACGTCACCGTTCACGACGACGGCCACCTGAAACTGCTTCCGATGATCGGGACCTTCGGTGCCGACGAGCCGGTACTCGGGCAAGGGGAGATCGCGGGCCTGCACCGTTTCCTGCAGCGCGGACTTGTAGTCCTGCGCGCCGCCGGCGCCCTGACGCCGCACATCGGCGAACACGTCGGCGAATTCGCGGACGATGAACGCGCGCGCGTGCTCGACGCCGCCGTCGAGGTAGATCGCGGCGATCAGCGCCTCGTAACTGTCCGCGAGCAGCGCCTGCTTCCGGCGGCCGCCGGTCTTCTCCTCGCCGCGGCCGAGGAGCATGTGCTCGCCGAGGCTCAAATGCTCCGCGAGCCGGCCCAGCATCGCGGTCGAGACCAGCGACGCTTTGGTCTTCGACTTCTCTCCCTCGTCGAACTCCGGGAATTCGCGGAACAGGACGTCGGCGATCACGAAGCCGAGGATCGCATCGCCGAGAAACTCGAGCGACTCGTTGTCCACCACGCCGCCGCTGACGTCTTCGTTGGCGCGGGACGTGTGCGTCATCGCGTGCTCGAGGAGCCCGCGATCGCGGAACCGGTAGTCGATCGCCTGCTCCAACGCCTCGAACTCGTCGCGCAGCCGGACGACGCGGCCGTTGGCGAGCTCGGTCCGATGGCTCTCGATGATGCGCTGCGCCTCTTCGGCCTGCGTGTGATGGACGGCCAGGCGGACTTCGCCCAGACCGTCGACCGAGAGCGGGAAGATCGAGTGCGGGACGTCGGAGGAGACCACCGACATCACGCCGTGCGTCTCGAGGAGCCCCCGCACGATCTGCGCCTCGATGTCCGAATGCGTGCGAAAAATGACGACGAGGTCCGTCACGAGGGGGACCTCGTGGCGAGCACGCGGAGCTGGAATGAGCGCACGGAGCAGGAAAGCCACCGAGACACGGAGACTCGGAGTAGTACCTTTCTCCGTGTCTCCGAGTCTCCGTGGCTGATCTTCTCCGAGTCTCCGTGGCTCATCTCGCCTCTGTGATCTCCGCGATCTCCGTGTCCATCGGCAACGAATCGCCTTCCCCATCCACCTTCAGCAGGATCATCGTCATGTCGTCGTGCTGCGGCGCCTCGCCCACGAACGCGGCGATTTCGCGCAGCATGCGCTCGCGCAGCTCGTCGGACGGCAGGTGCGCGTGCGCCTCGACGAGCTGGCCGAGCCGCGCTTCGCCGAAGCAATCGTCGTGCACGTTCATCGCCTCGCTGATGCCGTCGGTGAAGAACAGGTAGAAGTCGCCGGTGCGCAGCTCGATCGTTTGTTCCACCAGCAGCTTCTCGAACATCTCGCCGTTGTCGATCTTGAGCCCGAGCACGAGGCCGTCTGGAGCGAGAATGCGCACGCGCCGCGAGCCGGCGCCGGGTCCGGGCGCGTAGATGAGCGGCGTGTGACCGGCCCGCGCGTAGGTCATCGTCCGCGCGTGCAGATCGATCACGGCGTACGTCATCGTGATGAAGCTGCGCGCGTCGAGGTGCTGCGCGATGATCCGATTGACCGCGATCAACAGCGAGCGCGGAGACGAGTGCATCTCGCTGAGCGAGAGGACCAGGCCTTTCAGCTCCGCCATGTAGAGCGCCGCCGACGTGCCCTTGCCCGACACGTCGGCAATCAGGACGCCCACGCGGTGATCGTCGAGCGGCAGGAAATCGTAGTAGTCCCCGCCCACTTCGCGCGCGGGAACGCAGAGCGCCGTCACCGACAACCCGGACATCGTGAGCGGGCCCTGCGGCAGCAGCGACATCTGGATTTCGTGCGCGATGCGCAGCTCTTCCTCGAGCCGCTTCTTCTCCGCCGCCTGCAACAGCAGCTCCTCGATGCTGTCGGTCATCGAGTTGAAGGATCCCGCCAGCTCGCCCAACTGGTCCTCGCTCTTGACGGCGATCTTGTGCGTGAAGTCGCCGCGGCGCACGCGCTCGGTGCCGGCGAACAGTTCGTGCACCGATCCGGTGATGGATTTCGCGAGCGTCAACCCCGCGATGAGCGCGACGAACTGAATGATGAGAAACAACGCACCAATGGCAAACAGCACGAGCAGCAGGCCCTGACCGAGCGCGCGGCCCACGTTGCCTTCCGCGGCGGAAATGCGATCGTAGAGCTCGGCCACGCTCAGCGCCGTCGTGACGGTGAGCGTGCCCGACGCGCCCGTCGTCCAATCGCGGTATTCCATCGGGCTCGGCAGGCTGCTCAAAATACCGCCGGCGGTGGGCGCCGACGGCCCATCGTCGTGCCCGCCGTCAGGTCCGGTCAACGGCCTGGCGTCCCCGGCGCGCGCGTTGGGCGCCGCGTTCACGCTTCTCATTTCGACGCCCGTCTCCCGGCGGAGTTGCTGCTTCACTGAATCGTTGACGAGCAGGTCCACGACGACGGCGTAGGCGGGGCGGGGCGAGTCCGGAAACACGACGGCGCGCGCGATGAGATGCGTGTCCTGATCGCCGGCGCCCGCATCCTTGCGGTGCGAGTAGGCCACGATGCCTGAAAAGCCCGCGCAGCCGATCCATGGCGGCACGGTCTGCGGTGCAGCCAGGTGCCGCCATGGACCTACCGGGCGGAAGTCTGAAGGCTGAAGTCTGAAGTTGGCGCTTTCTCTTGAGACCTCAGACTTCACGCTTCCGACTTCCGGACAGGCCCTGTCCACGGCAACGAGAGTTATGGAGAGGTCCGGGAACTGCCCGGACGCGTGCGCCTGGCGGCGCGTGAGAATCGCGGCGACGTCCTGTCCGCCGCCGCGCTGAATCTCGAACGCCGTGCTCTGCGCGAGGAAGCGCGACTGATCGCTCAGCGTGCGCAGGCGGCTCTGCACGAGGTACGAGCTGAAATTGTAGAGCAGCAGAAATCCGCACAACAGGAAGAACGCGATGATGAGGAGCGCGGGCACGAAGCCCATGAAGATGTACGACAGGATCAGCTTGCGCCGCACCTTCCACAGCAAGCGGCGTTGCGCGAGCGCGATCAGCTTGAAGAGGTAGTACGCGAGGCCGCCGGCCACGGCGAGACCCGCCATCGTGTCCACGACCTCGAGGAACGCCGGCGCGCGGCCCGCCGCGAGTTCGATGAGCCACACGACGAGCTTGATGGCGAGGCCGCCGAGGATGGCGCGAGCCGGAAGCGCATGGAGATGCGCCGCCCAGCTTCTGATGCGGACCATGGACGTCAGGTATTAGAACATGATCATGATATCGTTGCTGGATCGTGAAGCTTTCATCTCGCGCACGGTTCAGCACTGTTTGTCTGCACGCCGGGCAGGAACCCGATCCGGCGACCGGCGCCATCATCACGCCGATCTATCAAACGTCCACGTACGTCCAGGAAGCGCTCGGCCGGCACAAAGGCTTCGAGTACGGACGCACGCAGAATCCGACGCGAATGGCGCTCGAAGGCAACATCGCCGCGATCGAAGGCGGCAAAGCCGGATTCGCGTTCGCCTCCGGCATGGCCGCGATCGGCGCGATCGCCACGCTCCTCAAGGCCGGCGACCACGTCGTCGTGTCCGACAACACCTATGGCGGCACGTTCCGGCTCTTCGACAAGGTCCTGACGCGCTATCATCTTTCGTTCAGCTACGTCGACACTGCGAAGCTAGACGAGGTCGAGCGGGCGATCACGCCGTCCACGCGCATGCTCTTCGTCGAGACACCGACCAATCCGGTGATGCGGTTGACCGATCTCCGGGCCGCCGCGGACCTCGCGCATCGTCACGACGTGCGACTCGTCGTCGACAACACCTTCGCCAGCCCGGCCATTCAGCGGCCGATCGATTTCGGCGCCGACCTGGTCACGCACAGCACGACCAAGTACCTGAACGGCCACAGCGACAGCGTCGGCGGGATCGTCGTCGCGGTGCGAGACGAAGACATCGAGTGGCTGAAGTTCGTGCAGAACGCGGAAGGCGCGATCCTCGGGCCGTTTGATTCCTGGTTGGTGCTGCGCGGGACCAAAACGCTGCCGCTCCGCATGCAGCAGCACAGCGCGAACGGACTGGCGCTGGCGCACTACCTGAGCGCGCACCCAAAGGTGCGGCACGTGTACTACCCCGGCCTGCCGTCGCATCCCCAGTACGATCTCGCGCGGAAGCAGATGCGCGGCTTCGGCGGCATGCTGGCGTTCGAGCTCGGATCGCTCGAAGCGGCGCGCACGTTGTTGAACAGCGTGCGGCTGCACGCGCTGGCGGAAAGCCTCGGCGGCGTCGAAACGCTCATCTCTCATCCGGCCACGATGACGCATGCGTCGGTCCCGGCCGATCGCCGCGCCGCCATCGGCATTACCGACGGTCTGGTCCGCATTTCCGCCGGCATCGAAGACGTCGAGGATCTGAAGGAAGACCTCGCGCAGGCGCTCGAGCGCGTCTGATGAAGAAGGGTAAAGCCACAGAGACACGGAGACACGGAGATGAACCGGGTGGCGGCTCTCCGTGGCCATTTCTTCTTTTCCGTCGCGGCTTTCGCGGCACGGGATCCAGAAGGATGCCCCGCTAGTGCTCGACCTCCTCCTCCATGCCGACAGGAAACTGCTCGAGCTGGTCGCCACCTACGGCTCGTGGGTGTACGGGATTCTGTTCGCAATCGTCTTCGCGGAGACAGGCTTCGTCGTGACGCCGTTTCTGCCGGGCGATTCGCTGCTCTTCGCGGCCGGCGCCTTGTGTGCGACGGGCGCGCTGAGCACGCCCGTCGCCGCCGGACTCCTGGCGCTGGCTGCGTTCACCGGCAACGCCGTCAACTACACGGTCGGGCGAAGCATCGGGCCGCGCGTGTTCAACGCGACAGACGACGCCGGGCTCGCGCACCGATTGCTCAACCGCGAGCATTTGAATCGCGCCCATCTGTTCTTCGAGCAGTACGGCGGCAAGGCCGTCATCCTCGG
>JACPZV010000535.1 GCA_016195295.1 Acidobacteriota bacterium | reverse complement strand
CTGTATCCGAGCCTGACGCACGCGCAGCAGGATCGCGTGCGCGACGCAATCGCCGACTTCTACACGCATCACCGATCCTGACCACACAGCAAAGCGGAGCCATGCGCGTCAAATACGCCTATCTGGATGAGCAGTTTGCCAACGTCGAAGACTATTTCGCCGATCTCCGGCGTCTGGTGGCCAGCGGGGAATTCACGCTGGGACCGTACGTCGACGCCTTCGAGCAGAAGTTCGCCCGCTACATCGGCGTGAAGCACGCGATCGGCACCAATACGGGAACCGACGCGCTGATTCTCGCGTTGAAGGCCGTGGGCGTGAAGCCGGGCGACGACGTCGTCACCGTGCCCAACTCGTTCATCGCGACCACCGGCGCCATCATCGCGGCTGGCGCGAGGCCGGTCTTCGTGGACTCCGACGACCGGTATCAGATCGACGTCACGAAGATCGAAGCGGCGCTGACGCCGAAGACGCGCGCGATCCTGCCGGTGTATTGGGCCGGATGCCCGCCCGACATTGAAGCGATCCTGAAGATTGCGGAGCGCCACGGCGTGCCGGTCGTGGAGGACGCGTGTCCGGCGGTGGGCGCGCAGGTGAACGGCCGATTTGCCGGGACCTTCGGGCGCGCCAGCGCTTTCAGCATGCATCCGCTCAAGCCCCTCAACGTCTGGGGGGACGGCGGGATCGTCGTCACCAACGACGATGCCGCGGGGACCTTCCTGAGGCTCTACCGGAATCACGGCCTGCGGGACCGCGACCACATCGAGATCTGGGGCGTGAACAACCGGCTTCAGCTGGTCGCACATGGCGTCGAGGCGAAGGTGCACTATCCGATTCCGCTGCACCTGCAGCCGGCCGCCGCCGGCCTCGGGTACAAGCGCGGCGATTTTCCCGTCACGGAACGATACGCCGACGAGATCATCACGCTGCCGGCGCACCAGTACGTCACGGCGGATCAGATCGACTACATGGCCGGGACGATCCGTGCCTTCTATCGACCGTAGGTCCGCCTCCGGATCAACGTCGTGATCAAACGTGTCGTCCTGACGCCTCAGGACACAGAACAACTCGCGAACCTCCGGGTGAACCCCGAGGATCTGAAGGACGACTTCTTCGACTACTCGAAGGTCGTCGTGAAGAAACCCTGGGGCTACGAGTACCTGATCTTCGCCAACGATCTGATCGCCGTCTGGATCCTGTACCTGAAGCACGGCGCGCAGACGTCGATGCATTGCCATCCGAACAAGAAGACGTCGCTGGTCGTTCTCGACGGCCGCGCGATCTGTTCGACGATTCACGAGGACCTCGATCGATCGGCAGGTGAAGGCCTGCTGATCGACAAAGGCGTGTTCCATCAGACGAAGGCCGTGTCCGACGCGGGCGCCTTCGTGATGGAAATCGAAACGCCGGTCAACAAGCGCGAGCTCGTGCGCCTCAAGGATCAGTATGGACGCGAGGGGCAGGGCTACGAGTCGGTCGATCAACATTCCTGGAACACGCAGAACTACAACTATCTGTCGCTGAACAGTACGACCGTCGATCGCTACAAGCTAAAAAAACGCCTGGGCCGGTGCACGCTGACGTTCAAGCGCCTCAGCGGCGACGAAGGCATGCGCGAGGTGCTGGCGCTCAATTCCGAGGACGTCATCAGCGTGCTCCGCGGGCAGATCGTTGGTGCCGACAACCGGACCGTCGTCGAGATCGGCGACACGAGTGCGGCCGGCGCCCTCATGACCACGCGTGGCCTCAAGGTCGGGCACTACGTCGAGCTGCTCATCATCAAGAAGATCGACCACATCATCAAGGTGTCCGACTACGTGGCCGCGTTTCTCAACGAGCACAAGATCAAGGGCATCTTTCTCGTGCCCGGGGAAGCGACCGTTCACCTGTTGGATTCGATCGGCCGGCATGAGGGGTTGAGCTTCATCTGCAATCAGTCGGAAAAGAGCGCGTCGCTGGCGGCGGAAGGGTATACGAAGCTGAGCGCGGAGCTGAGCGCGCTTGTCGTGTCCTCCGGCGCGGCCGGGCTCAACGTCCTCCAGGGCGTGGGCAACGCGTGGATCGATTCCACGCCGATGCTGATCCTCTCGGGCCAGACCCGCACCGATCAGCATTCCGACGGTCCACTGCGACAGCTCGACAACAAGTCCCTGAACATCGTGGACATCGTGACGCCCATCACGAAATACGCGGCGAAGATCACCGACCCGGCGACCATCCGTTATCACCTCGAGAAAGCCGTACACCTGGCGAAGGACGGGCGGCCGGGGCCCGTCTGGATCGACATCCCCATCGACATCCAGGGCATGACGATCGACGCCAGCGAGATGAAGGCGTTCTCTGCGAACGAGTTGCCGCCCCGGGTCGAGTCGTCGCCCGCCGTCGTGCCGGAAATCCTGGACCTGCTCGCGCGCGCCGAACGGCCCGTCCTGCTGGCCGGCAGCGGGATTCGACTGTCCAAGGGCGAGGCCGAATTCCTGGAGCTCGTGAACCGGCTGAAGATTCCGGTCCTGACGAGCCGGCGCGGCGCCGATGTGCTGCCGGAAGAGCACGAGTTCTTTTTCGGCAGGCCCGGCGTCTACGGACAACGGCGCGCGAACTTCGTCATTCAGAACGCGGACCTGCTGCTGAGCATCGGATCGCGATTGTCGATCCCGTTGATTGGCCGCAACAGCCGGGCGTTCGCCCGAGGCGCGCGGAAGATCGTCGTGGACATCGACCCGCACGAATTGGGGAAGGAAACGATTCTGCCGAATCTGGCCGTGCACATGGACGCTCGGCGCTTCCTGACCGAGATGCTGTCGCGCGTCTTGGCGTGTCGCGGGAATCATACCGGGTGGCTGTCGCGGTGCCGCGAGTGGAGCCGCCGCTTCCCGCCGCTCGGCGCCGGCTGCGACCGTCCGGTGAAGCTGATGCCGCACCTCGTCGTGTCCGCGCTCGCCGGCGTGATGGCGGAGAGCGACATCATCGTCGTCGACGGCGGTTCGCCCATCCACAGCATGATGCAGAGCTTCAGGTTCAAACCGGGCCAGCGCTTCATCAGCTCGACCGGCCTCGAGCTTCCCGGCTTCGCGCTGTCCGGCGCCATCGGCGCGTGCCTCGCGCGCGGCCGCGGCCGCGTCCTGTGCCTCTGCGAGGACCGGGGCTTTCAAGTCCGCGTGCCGGAGCTGCAGACGATGGTCGACTACAAGCTGCCGGTGAAGATGTTCGTCCTCAGGAGCCGCGGCAACTCGAACGTCCGAAAGATTCAGCGCGACTACTTCGGCGAGCGCTATGTCGGGACGGACAAGGATATCGTGCTCGGGTCGCCCGCGCTGGCCGGCATCGCCCGGGCTTACCAGTGCGCGGCGTTCGAGGTGACTCAGCCCGACGAACTCGTTGAGCGCATTCACGAGACGCTGTCGTGCGCCGGGCCCGCGATCTGCGAAGTCCAGGTCGAGGACGATCAGGACCTGATGCCGAGAATCGGCTTCACGGTCAAGGAAGACGGGAAGTGGATTGCCAAACCGCTCGAGGACATGTACCCGTACCTGGATCGCGAAACGCTGAAGGAAAACATGATCGTCGATCTGCTCGAAGAGGATTAGGTCCGCGATGATGAAGCTTGCCGATTGGGTCTTCGACTACCTGGCCGATCAGGGCGTGCGTGAGGTGTTGCGTGCTCGTGGATCGATTCGGTGCCCCATCTGGTGCTGTCCGGGCAGGTGTTTCTCAACCAGACGATCGGCGATTCCGGCCTGCGTCAGCTCGGCGTGCAGGAGCTCAACATCATCGACCTCATCGCGCCGATTACGAAGTACGCCGTAATGGTCACGGACCCGAAGACCATCAAATACCACCTACAGAAAGCCATATACCTCGCGAAGCACGGCCGGCCCGGCCCGGTCTGGCTCGACGTGCCCGCGAACGTGCAGAACGCGTCGATCGATCCGGACACGTTGACCGGGTTTTCCCCGGACGAGTGCCCGCTCGTGCTCGACGGCGACCTCGAAGAAAAAGTCGCGACCGTCGTCAAATGGCTCCGGGAGTCGAGGCGGCCGCTCATCCATGTCGGACAGGGCGTGCGAATCGCCCGCGCCACCGATCTTTTCATGACGTTCGTCGAGACGCAGCAGCTGCCGTTCGTGACGGCGAGAAACGCGAACGATCTGGTGGCGACCGATCACGACCTGTGCATCGGCCGGCCGGGCACGTTCGCGCAGCGCGGCGCGAATTTCGCCGTGCAGAACGCGGATTTCTACCTGGCCGTCGGCACCAGGCTGTCGCTGACGCAGACCGGGTACAACTCGAAGGACTTCGCCCGGAACGCCAGGCGCGTCATGGTGGACATTGACCGCACGGAGCTCACCAAGAAAACGCTCGACATGCACCTGACGATTCACGCCGACGCCAACGCGTTCCTGGCCGAGCTGAATCGTCAGCTCGGCGCCGATCCCGGCGGGACGTCCGGGACGCCGGAATGGCTGGCCCAGTGCCGGAAATGGCGCGCGCGTTATCCCGTCGTGTTGCCCGAGTACAAAGATCAGAAGGGTTCAGTCAATTCGTACGTCCTGATCGACGTGCTCTCCGATCTCCTGACGCCGGAGGATGTGGTCGTCACCGACATGGGGTTTGCGTTTCAAAATACCCACCAGGCGTTTCGCGTCAAGAAGGGTCAGCGCGTCTTTACCAACAGCGGGTTCGCGCCGATGGGATGGGGACTACCGGCGGCCGTCGGCGCCTGCTTCGCGCACGATCGGAAGCGGACCATTTGCATCGCTGGCGAAGGCGGCCTGATGATGAACCTGCAGGAGCTGGCTACCGTGATGCACTACCAGCTGCCGATCAAGCTGTTCATCTTCAACAACGGCGGCTACCTGACGATCAAGCAGACGCAGCAGATCGGATTCGACAGCCGCATCATGGGGGCGACTGAAGAGACGGGCCTGTCGTTTCCGGACATGCTGCAAGTTGCCGCGAGCCATCGGATTCCGTCGGTGCGGCTGCAGACGCACGACGGTCTCGAAGATCAGGTCCGCCGCGCGCTCGATCACGCCGGTCCATTCGTCTGCGAAGTCATGATGGACCACAACCAGGAGCAGATTCCCAAAATCATCTCGAAGAAACAAGCGGACGGCACGATGGCGCAATCGCCCCTCGAGGACATGTATCCATTTCTGGATCGCGAGGAGCTCGAGGAAAACATGATTAGCGGAGGGAGCCAGAAGCGATGAAGAAGGCACTCATCATAGCGGGACGGCTGGTTCAGGATCACGAGTACATCTATCCGTACTACCGGCTGCAGGAGGAAGGGTACGACGTGGACGTCGCCGTCCGCGGCAAGGAGACCGTCCTCGGATCGATCGGCGTGAAGGTTGTGCCGACCAAGGACATTCCCGAGATCAAGGTTGCCGATTACGAGCTGCTCGTGCTGCCCGGCGGCGCCAAAGCGATGGAGTACATGCGGCAGGACCAGGACATTTTGAAGTTCATCGCCGACTTCTACGCATCCGGCAAAGTGATCGCGGCGATCTGCCACGCGAGCCAGCTGCTGATTTCCGCGCGCCTGGTCAAGGGGAAGAAGGTCTCGGGCTACTACAGCATCAAGGACGACATCGAGAACGCGGGCGCGACCTACGTGGACGCGCCATTCGTCGTCGGCGAGCGTCTGGTCACGTGTCCGCACTACAAGCATCTCGGGCCCTGGATGAAGGAAGTGTTCGCGCAGGTCCGGAAGAACCGGTGATCGCGCCGGTGACCGAGCGTCCGTTCCAGGGCATCCTGTTTGACTTCGACGGGACGCTCGCTCGGACGATGGAAGACAACCTGGAGGCGTGGCGGGCTGTCACGCGTCCCCACGGCATCGAATTGAGCCCGGATGATTACTTTCCTTACGAAGGGCTGCCGATGGCGGAGATCGCCGCGCGGTTTTTCGGCGCGAGGAAGCTGACGGTTCCCGATGTCCCGGCGTTGCTGAAATCGAAAGACGAGTGGTATCTCGCGCACCATCGTTTTGCGCTCTACCCGGGTGTCGAGGAATTCGTCGACCGTTGCGCGCATCTGCAAATTCGCATGGGCATCGTCACCGCCGGCCTTCGCGATCGCATTGTTAGTCCCGTGCCGAAGGGATTCCTGGAAAAGTTCACGGCGCTGGTGACGGGGGACATGACGTCACGCGGAAAACCGCACCCGGATCCCTACCTTAGAGGCGCGCAGGAACTAGGACTGCCGCCCGACGCCTGCATCGTCGTGGAGAATGCACCGCTGGGCATTCAGGCGGCCAAGAGCGCGGCGGCCTACTGCGTGGCCGTGTGCTCGACGCTTGCGCGGGGATATCTGTCCGAGGCGGACGCGATCGTGGAGCGCTTCGAGGACATGAGCGCACTGCCGGCGATCCGCCGTCTCCTGGCTGCCGGCGCTGAGGTAAACCGATGACTGTTCCGCTCGACAACAGGTACCTGCCGTTGTGGGAAGAGTTGGAAGCCGGAGGGCCGCAACCGACGCGATTGCGCCACGTGCACCACGTGGCCTTTGACGAGTTCGAGCGGCGGATTCGCGCGCAGGATGCCGGCTTCGTCAAAGACGTGGTCACGTCGCTGTACGCGGGCGACGTGTATCTCATCGGCGCCGCATTCCCCAAGGCGTTCATGGTGGACCTCAGGCAACGCGTCCACGCGTACTGGAGCTTGCGGCCGGAATCCTTCCACAAGATGCTCGAGGGCTGTCCTGACTTTCATCGCGTCATCGACGAGGAGCTGGCGAAGAAATACAGCTTCAAAATGGTCAAGCACTCGGCGTACTTCTATCCGTGGAACGACGATCCGCTCGGTCTGTTTCCCGTCGTCATGCCGAGGTGGCGGCCGTTCAAATTTCTCGGCGGCGTCGATTGGTACGCGTACGAGAAGAACACGCCGAAGGATGGCGTCATCGATCGCATTCAGGTCGTGCGGTACCTCCCGAAAGTCGGAACGCTCGAAACCCATTCGGACCCGTTCAAGCACCAGCGGATGTTCATCTCCGGGTACATGAGCAAACGCGGCGTTGATTTTCAGGAAGGCGGATTCTACGCCATCGGCGCCGGCGACACGCGCGTGTATCTCGAAGACGAAATCGATGTCGGCGACATGGGCATCGGGTACGCGACCCTGCTGCACGG
>JACPZV010000534.1 GCA_016195295.1 Acidobacteriota bacterium | reverse complement strand
CGTTGAACACGGTGAAGGGCGCGAGCGGCCGATCCTGGACGCGATCGACGAACGTGCCGAAGCGCCCGCCCTGCTTCGGATCGATCTCGAAGAAATGAAAGTGGCCCATCGAGCTCTGCACCTGGGTATCGTCGAGGCCGACGTAGGCGTTGTAGCTCGTATGCGGTGAAATGCGGCGGATCCAGGGCCAGCGCTTCGGTTGTGGCTGGAAGAAGACGCGCCACTCCGGACGCCAGTAGCCGCGCCGGGGGAGGTAGCCGACTTCCGGATTGAAGGTGTGGCCGACGCGCGAGTAGCCGCCCGCCACCTGCCACAGATTGTTCGCGAAGTTGTAGAACACGCGCTCGGAGTGGTCCGAGCCTCCCTTCTCCGTCGGAGAGGTCGTGCCCGCCGTGTAAAGAAAAAACTTCGCGTTCCGGGAGATCTGGAGGTTCGCATCCACGCCGTACGCGCGGTTGTAGTCGCTGGCGCCGGCGTAGGTGCCCGTGCCCTGACGGTTCACGAGGATGGCGCCGAAATTCGATCGGCCGACCTCGCGCTGCACGCGGATCACACTGAAGTTGTTCGCTTCAGTGATCAGCTTCCCTGTTTGCGAATCCGTCGCCGCATCGGTCTGCATATTCAGCAGCGCGACGTTGTACGACCCGGCCTTGCCGGACAGACGGCCGCCGCCGATGATGTCGATGGGCAGGCCTGACGAGCCGGTGGCCGACAGACCGATCCGCCGCGAGAAGAACAGGTCCACCTGCTGCGGCGCGCCGAACTGAAAGACCGACGCGTTCTCGAGGAAGAACGGGCGCTTCTCGGGAAAAAACAGATCGAAGCGCGTGAGGTTGACCTGCTCCTCGTCGGCTTCCACCTGCGCGAAGTCGGTGTTCACGGTGAAATCCGCCGTGAGGTTCGGCCGCACGCCCCACTTCACGTCGAGGCCGACGTTCCGATCTCCACGAACGGGATTCCACCGGCTCGCGACCTGATTCGTCGCGACCGTGTAGTCCTTGTTGACCGATCCGAGCACGTAGGGCGTGAGCTTGAGATCGTGTCGCGGCTGAAGATCCAGCCCGGTCAGCTTCGCCGCCGACGAGATGCGATAGATGTCGAACCCGCGCTGGACGGGCGACAGGTACACCTGCTCGTTCTTGCGCCGGATGTTGCGCTTGACGTTGATGCCCCACACCTTGTCGGTGCCCGTCGCGTAGCGCAGCGTGCGAAACGGGATCGCGAGCTCGGCTTCCCACCCGCGCTCGGTGATCGACGCCTTCACCTTCCAGTCGCCGTCCCAGTTCGGGTTGAACGAACTGATCGTGCCGCGCTGCGATCCACCCGTCCCCGAGAAGTTCTGCGAGATCCCGCTCGTCTGGCCTTCGCCCGACACCTGGCCGTCGTACTCGATCCCGAGCGCGTTGGTGCCGAAGACGAACGCGTTCTGGTTGTCGTTGAACGTGTCGAGCACGATGATGATCGCGTCGGTCTCGGTCAGATCCCCGTCGCGGCGATTCTGGCTGACGACGATCTTCGATGGCTCCGAATCGAAACAGATGACGCCGATGTACAGCGTCGTCTTGTCGAAGAGCACGCGGACCTCGGTGCGCTCGCTGGCGGGCGCGCCCTCGATCGGATCGGTCTGCGTGAACGTCGCGTGTGGCTCGACCGTGCGCCAGATGTCGTCGTTCACGCGGCCGTCGAGCACCGGCGGTGTGGCGCCGTCAGGAATCCGCACGGCGCGCACCTGTGCCGAGGCCGGATCGGCGTCGATCAGCTCAGCGGAGGAATTGGCAACGACGGGTGAGGCGAGCGCGGTGAGAACGATGGCCCATACCAGGGCGGGGGGGCGAATTGGCAACGACAAGCGGCGGACCTCCGCATGAAAGTGTAAGGATGAGGACTCGAGAAATTTTATCAGACTTCGAGCAGCGGCAGCCTCTCGGCGAGTCCCGTCAGCGATTGCACTCGCAGACAATCGCAGTCACGGTACAGATCGGCGGCATCGAGCAGCACCGGCCTGATGCCCGCGGCGCGCGCGCCGACGACGTCCACATGATAGAGATCGCCGACGTGCACCGTCGTCTCTGGCGTCGCACCTGTGCGATCCAGCGCGAGGCGGAAGAACCGCGGATCGGGCTTCTCGACGCCCTCGTCGTGCGAGTCGAAGACGACGTCCACCGCAGTGATCAAGCCGAGGCGACCGAAGGCCCGGTGCAGCGTTCCGTTCGCGTTCGAGACGACCACGAGACGATAACCGCGCGCACGCAGAGCAGCGAGCGCGGGCCGCACGTCGTCAGGCACGGTCTCCCATAAGTTCGACTCCTGATGGTAGGCGTGCAGTTCGGCGAGCGCCGCCGCCGTCGCGTCGGAGAGCGGGATCCGCGCCTCGGTCAGCACGAGATTGAAGTACGTCCAGCCGCGCTGCTGGTCGCTGGTCGCGCGAATGGTGTCGCCCGTGTCCAACCGTTTCTTGGCGTGGGGTTCGGCCGCGGCGAGCGCGGACGCCGACACGGTGACGCCGTGGCGGGACAACGTCTCGCTGACCCGCGTCCAATTAGGAAGGACCAGGACGCCGCCGGCGTCCAGGAACACGGTTTGAATCGGCAACGCTTCAGCTTACACTTGTCCTGACTTATGAGTGGACGGCGGGCCCTGATCCTCTTGATCGTCGTCGGCGCCCTCTCGGTGATGTGGGCGGCCTCGCGCTACGCGCGCCGGTCCGACGCCGCGAGCGCCGCCAACCCGGCGGACGACACGAGTGGCGGCGGCGACAAGGTCACGCTGCGTTTCTTCCGGCATCCCGCCACGGTCGCCTCGTTCACGGCGCGCGATCTCGACGGACGGGAGGTTTCGCCCGCGTCGTGGCGCGGCAAAGTGATCATCGTCAACTTCTGGGCGACGTGGTGCCCGCCGTGCCGCGCCGAGATCCCGGATCTGATCGCGCTGCAGGAGAAATACCGCGACCGGCTGCAGATCATCGGCGTCTCGGAAGACGAAGAGTCGCCGGAGATGGTGAAGCGCTTCGCGGCCGATCACAAGATGAACTACCCGATCGTGATGACGACGCCCGAGCTGGAGAAGCGCTTTCCCGGCGTCGGCGCGCTGCCGACGTCGTTCATCATCGACCGCGAGTCGCGCGTCGTGCAGAAGCACGTCGGCATGCTGACCGCGCGGACGACCGAGCAGGAAACGCGCGCGCTCGCCGGGCTGCCGGTCAACGCGTCGATCGAAGAAGTCGATCAGATGCAGGGCCTGAAGCTCGGCGACGGCGCGCAGGTGATGAACATCCCCGGCGTCGATCTCGCCACGCTGTCCCCCGCCAAGCGGATCGAAGCACTGCAGAAGCTGAACGCCCAGTCG
>JACPZV010000032.1 GCA_016195295.1 Acidobacteriota bacterium | reverse complement strand
AATCAACGCGCTCTTCTCGCCGAACGCTTTCTTCACGAGCTGAATGAGCCCTTCGCCCGGCTGGAGCGCGGGGCGCTCCCATTTGTGGTTCTTGACGAGCTGGTCGACGGCGGGATGCGACACGCCGATCAGCACGAGGATCGGTTCGCCCTCAGGCGCCGTGATTGCTGATGCGGGCTTCGCGATCGGCAGCGACACGCCGGTCGACTCCAGGCCGAGCCGCGCGGCGAGATCGACGACGCCGTCGGCGCCGTCGCCGTCCGCGCTGAGCAACACGTCCACGCGATCCGGAATCAGGTTGTTGTCGGAATCCGCCAGCGCGCCTTCGTTGGCGTAGAACGTCGACAGATCGAAGTTCTCCTTCGCGCCGCCGCCAGGCCGTCGTGCCGGCGGCGGAGTTGGGGACGGGTCTCCGCCGGACGGCGCACGAAGACCCGTCCCCAGCAGATCTCCTCGGAGACCCGTCCCTGATGCGGCACGAAGACCCGCTCCCGGCAGATCAACCGTCGCGACGCCGCCGACAGGCGCGCGGAGTCGAACGCGCAGACTGCGAACGTTCCCGTAGGACAACGCGCGCTTCGGATCGGTGCCGCCCGTCGCTTTGAACTGATTCAGGGCGACCTGCGCTTTCACGAGGTCGCCCGCCGCGGCCAACTGCACGTCGACCACGACGCGCTCGACGCCGTCCGCGTTGGACCGTACGGAGATCGCGGGCGCGACGGCTGCAGCCGGTGTGACGCCTTTTCCGACCAGCCACTGCCTCACATCGTCGGCGATCTTGTCGGTCGTCGGGCCTTTCTGATCCCACACATACGGCAGATGGCCGGCGAGTGTGACGGCCGCCGCGTTCAAGCCGCTGTCGTCGCCGCCGAGCACCGCGACGGCGGGTTGGCCACTCACGGTGAATGCCGCCACGAGTCCGTCACCAGCTTTCAGTCCAGCGCCGCCGAGCGTGGCCACGCTGACGCCGGCTGCGATCAGCGACTTCGCGCCGATGAAGATCGTCGCTCCGGATCCGCTCGCCTGAAAGGCTCGCGCTACGTCCGCACGCGCGACATCCTTGCGCGCGACGGGAAGGTTCATCGCGGTCGTTTCGAAGCCGAGGCGCGCCGCGATGTCAGCGGCGGCCGAGAGATCGCCCGCCGTCGGATGCTCGGGCATCACGAGGCGTGCGTCGACAAAGTCGACGACGCCATCGTGATTTCGGTCCTGAAAGACCACGCCCGGCCTGAAAAACTCGGACAGCGACAGGACCGACGTCTCAGCCGGCGCCGTGCGGCCGATCGCACCAGCGCCGATCAAAATCAGGATCGCGGTGATGAGGTGTTTCATGGCCTGCCAGGCCTTCGTCAGAATTGAAGTCGGACCGCGAACTCGGCCTGTCGTGACGGCGCGTTGATGTTGCCGAGGAGCGACGTGCTCGTGCCGAACAGCGGCCGGCCAGTCGTTGTGTCGTTGCCCGCGCTGATGTTCCCGTTCGGCGCGGCGAAGTTGGCGCGATCGAAGACGTTTAGCAGTTGCTCGATGAATTCGGCGCGCTGCGAACCGATGCGGAACGTCTTGGAGAGACGCAGATCGACGTTGGCGAAGCCCGGGCAATCGACCGTCGTCACGGGCGTCAGGCCGCGCGCTGTGCGGGCGGCGTTGACCGCGTTGAGATCGAGGTCGCGGCATCCCGACCCGGGCATGATGCCGGCCGGCAAATCGCCCGTGTAGCCGTCGGCGTTCAAGTCGCCGAAGGACGCGGTCGGGTTGAATCGCAGGCTCGAACGGAAGTCGGCGATCGCCGAGAGCTGGAGGTCGAGTGGCAATTGGACGATGCCGCTGGTGACGAGACGATGACGCCGATCGGCCGCGCCGTACCGCTCGATCTGGAAGAAGCCGTAGCGGTCCGCGAGCGCGTTCGTCGCCGACGTATCCATCGCTTTGCTGAGCGTGTACGACACGAGGAACTGGTATCGATCGGACATCCGTTTATCCACCTTCACCAGCAGCGCCCGGTAGGTGTTGTTCGCGGTCGACGTCCAGAGGTTGACCCGCGCGAATTGCGGATACAGCTTCGCCTTCGTCACCGGATCGGGCAGATTCGGATCGACCGTGTCGCGATCCGAGTAGCGGTTCGTGATGCTCACATCAGCGGTCACGGCGATGTCGCGCGTGACCGTGCGGCTCACGCCGGCGTTGAACTGGTGCGCGTACGCGTTCACCGTATCGTTCGATTCAACAGTGATGTTTGGCGCGGCCGTGCTGACAAACGAGTCGCGTGATCGGCCGCCGAGCGGATCGGGAAAGGCCGGCCGCTGGATGATGATCTGCTTAGCCTGGGGCCACGTCAGCTCGCCGAAGTTCAGCAGCGTCCGCATGTTGTCGTAGAACAGGCCGTACGCCGCGTGGATGTTCATGACGCCGTTGTTCGCCGGATCCCACGCCATGCCGACGCGCGGACCGAAGTTGTTGTAGTCGCCGCGGGAGCTGGTCGGTTGCTTCACCACCGAGACGTCCAGCGGGAACGAGCCGTCCCGTCCGAGCTTGTCCTGAATGCTCGCGAGTAGGCCCGGCACATCTTCGTTGAAGGACCCTTTCTGCAGGTCGTATCGCAGGCCGAGATTGAACGTCAGGCCGCTGCGGACCTGCCAGTCATCCTGCAGGTAGCCGGCGTACACCTTGATCGGGATGTTCGCGTAGGTCGGCAACGAATTCATGTACTGCGTCGGGAACGTCGAGGGATCGTTCGGGTTGTACGGCGTGTCTTTCGGAAACGTCCAGTTCCCGAGCGGCGAGCCCGTGTTGTCGCCTTCGAACGGCACGCTGCTGAAGTCGAAGCCCATCTTCCACTGGTGCGTGCCGCCCCATCTGCGCATCAAGTACGAGAAGTCGTCCTTGAGTTCCCAGCGCGACTCCGGGCCCATTTGCGCGTTGCCGCAGCCGCCGACGGTGATCGACGGGTAGGTGTAGACCGGCGTACACAAGGGCAACCGCGCCGTGAAGTCAGCGGGGGCGTAGTCGCCGTGGCTGTACGGCGGCGATACCTCGTACTTCGCGTAGGCGTACTGGAAGCGCGCGTCGTTCAGCGCACGGTCGTTGAGGATCCACGTGTGCCCCAGGACGGCCGACTTGCGCGGCACGGCGAAGTCGAAGCTGTTGCTGACGGCCGTGGTGCCGCCCGCCGTGATGATCGGCCGGTACTCGTCTTCGGCGCCGTACCGGAAGAACAGGCTGTTCCCCGGTCCGAGCTGGTGATCCAGCTTGAAGTTGTACGTCCAACGGGTCTGTTCGCTCTTGAAGGTGCCCTCGTACTGCGGCCATAGGCCCTTGGCGTTGACGGTCAGGAACTGGTTCTCCTGCGTGCCCTCATAGGCGAAGAAGAAATGCGTCTTGTCCTGGACGATCGGGCCGCCAATCGTGCCGCCGTACTGATACCGGCGGTAGTCCGGCTTCGTCGTCTGGAAGTACTCCTGCGCGGTGATCGAGGCGTCGCGGAAGAACAGCAGGCCCGACCCGTGCACCTGGTTCGTCCCCGACTTGGTGACGACCGACACGAGGCCGCCCGTCGCCAGGCCGTACTCGGCCTTGTAGGTCGAGGTCGACACCTTGAATTCCTGAATGGCGTCCATCGCGAAATTCTGCCGCGGCTCGCCCATCTCCGCCCACGTGTTGTTGACACCGTCGACCACGAACCCGTTCGAGTACTCGCGGCCGCCGGCGCCGACGTTGACGTTGCCGCGATAGAACTGGCCACGGATGTTGTCCTGCGACGTGCCAGGGGTCAGCATCGCGAGATCGATCCACCGTCGCGAGGCGACGGGCAGGTCCTGAATCTGCTGCGTCGACACGGCCGTCGACACGTCGGACCGGGTCACGTCGACGATCGGCGACGCGCCGGTCACGGTGACCGTCTCCGACACGGCGGCCGGCCTCAACGAGAAGTTGATCGTGGCCGTTTGATCGATGACGAGCGTGATGTCCGGACGCGTCTCGGTGGAAAACCCGGTCAGCTCCGCGTTCACGGAGTAGCGGCCCGGGGGCAGGGACGGCAGTCGGAATTCGCCGTTGCCTTCGCTGACGGCGATTCGCGTAAGACCGGTGTCGACGTTGCGAGCCGTGACGGTCGCGCCCGGAATCACGGCGCCGCTCACGTCCCTGAGGACACCGGCGATTTGCGCGTTCTGCGCGTGCGCGCACGGGGCCAACACCACCGAGGCCAGGACCACGACCAGACCAACGAGCCAACTACGCATATCACGCCTCCTCCACTCCGCCGAAGGGTCGAACCTGTTGTTTACTGGCCGCCGGGCGCCGTCGTCGTTGGATGCGGCGCCGGCGCATTCCTGCCGGGCATGACCGGCCGTGTGCGCAGCGTCGTGAGCGACACGGCGTCGCGCGTCATGTCCTCCTCGATCCGGTGGACCGAGTACTGACCGTCGCGCAGGTACTTGACGTTCGCCATCAAGTACGAGAAGCCGGCCTTGGCGACGAGGTTCAGCCACTCGCCCTGCGCCGTTTCGTCGGGCGCCTCGGTGCCGCCGCTGAAAAACGTCACCTGCGGCCACGCACTCATCGAGAAGCGACCGGTGCCGGCGCCACCGCCTTCGGCCCCTGCGCCCGCGCCGCCGCCGCGACCCGCGCCAAAGCGGCGACCGCCGCTCGGCTCGCCGGTTTCCGGATCGCTGTAGTAGATGGCGGTGTCTTTGTAGATCTCCTGGTTGTAGACGTACGGTCCGAACCCGTACGCCCACTTTCGGTATCGAGCCTGTGTGCGCAGATCCATCGCGCGCACGTCGGCGTTCGCGTTGATCTCACGCACGATCGCCTCGCGCAGAGCCTCAACGGCATCGGCGTGATTCGGGTACCGCGGATCGCGAAGCGTGCCGACGGTCGTGTACCAGCCGCGCGTGGACAGATACGTCCGAAAGCCCGGCGGGACGTAGCCGGCGAACGGCTGCACCCATTCATGCGACGGATAGCCGTGCGGGTTCAGATAGATGTCCGGCAGCCAGTCGCGCCACACGCGCGTCCGCACGAGCGATTCCGGCAGCAGTGGATCAGGCAGTCCGACCAGCGACGCGACATCCTGGCCGAGCGCGCTGTAGCGCCCGGCGTGCAGCATGTGATTCGGGGTCAGCTGCTGCAGATCGTACGCCATCTGCGCCCCGTCGGGGTTTTCCACAGGATGCAGAATGACGTTCACTTTCTTCAGGATGTCCTTGTACGTCTTGTCGGTGACGAGCAGCTCGGCGAGACGCAGGATGTGACTGGTCGACGACACTTCGTTCGCATGCTGTCGGCCGGTGATGAAGATCGTCGGCTTGTACGCGCTCAGCTTGGCGAGCGACACCAGCTCGGCCGACGTGGGGGTTGTGATCTCGAGCACCGAGACGTCGCGTCCTCGGTACGACCTTCCCGCTTTGTACGCTTTGACTTCGGGAAACGCCGCGAGCTGACCGACGATGGCCTCGCTTTCATCAGGACTGATGATGTGATCCCAGGTGACGTGCGGTGGCTTGGCGTCGGCCGGCGCGCGCCGTACGGGTGACGGCGGAAACGCGCCCGTCGCGGTCAACACGCGCCGAGTGCGCGCCTCCTTCGCCGTGATGACGATCGCGACGCGGTCCACGCGATCGAACGACAGCGCATCGCGATAGAGACCTGCCTCGTGCAGGCGCGCGAGCGCGTCGAAGGCGTCGGCGGCGCGGCCGGCCTCGCGGTCGTCCTTGGCGTCGACATCGAACGCGAGCTCGCTCACGCGATCCGCGCGCGCGACCGCGCGCATGACGGCGGCCGCCGACGTGTCGATCTTCGTCAGGTCGCGCGCGATCCGCGCCGGCCGTTCGACGTCTTTCTCCTTGTATGAGACCTCCAGCCGGGCTTTCGTCGAAGCGTTGCCCGCAAAATGCACTTTCACTTCTCCCGGTTTACCGGGTCTGGCCGGGTGCACGATGGGAAAGATCTTGCCGGGCGCTGCCAGTCGTCGCTTCGTGGTCGTGCGGCCGAGCGCATCGAAGAAGTCGAGCGTGACGAAATACAGATCCTCGTGCAGCGCCTCGAGCGACGAGACGAGCTCCTCGTCTATGCCGATCCGGAAATCGGGCTCGCTCATCCACACCTCGATGTCGAGATCGCGATGGAACGGCTGTTTGTCGGGCAGCGGCCGGTTGTCGGTGACCTTCATCACGTAGTCGTAAATGCGCGGCAGCACGCTCGACTGGTAGTGGTCCCAGAAGCGCTCGGGATCCGTGGCGATACGCTGGTCCGCGACCGTCGTCCCATCGATCGAGGCGGTCAGCCAGCCCGTGGTGACGACCACACGCGACCAGCCGGGGAACTTGTCCAGGTACTCGCGTTCGACGGTCTTGGGCGAGAACGACGCGCGATAGACGACCTTGCCCGCAGCGTCGGTCGCTTCGAGCGCGTAGGTGTCCTTCGGGCCGTCAACGAGCTCGACGGAGAACGCGTCTTTGGGCATGCCGAGATCGCGCTGAACGATCTCGTCGACCGGATACAGCTCGTGCACCCAGCGGCTCGGCACCATGTAGAACTTGTATTTCTTCGACAGGTCGGGATGATACTCCGCCACTTTCACGTGGACGGCGCGGGCCCCTCGCTTCTTGAGCTCGGGCATGACCTGCTCGGTCATCCACAGATAACCCTGCTTGTAGGCCGAGAGGACGCGCACCTTCGGATCGACGGCGCCGGCCTTCGACAGCCGCGCCGCGACCGCGTCCGCTATCCCGCGTCGTACTTCCGGCGCCTCGCTCAGCCGCGCCTCGAGATCCACCTTCGATCCGCCCTTCACGCTCGGCAGGATTTCGCTCTCGAACTTCGCCCAGAAATCGTCGACCTCCCAGGGCACCTGCATCACATCGTCGAACACGGTCACCGGATCGGTGATGCCGACGCTGGACACTTTCACGGGCGCCTTCACACCGTCGCGCCGGAGTCTGTCGGCGACGTATTTGTCGAGCGCCGGATCGGCCTGTTCGACGTACAGCGTGACGTCCATCGATTCGATCGTCTTGTCCTTGAGGTCAGCGACGATCGCGTCGATCTCGCCGTCGATCTGGCTCGCCTGGCCGGCGGCGCTGCGTGCCTGCAGGAACCGGTTGACTTCAAGCGCGGCATCAGCGAGCGAGAGTGCGCCGCGGCTGTTGTCCCAGACATACGGCACACGGCGAGCGAGATACATCGCCGCGGCGTCGGTCCCGGCGGCATCGGATCCCGCCACGACGGTGGCTGTCGCACCCCCGAACGCTTTGGGCACCAGCTGGACCACGCCTTCGCCCGGCTGCAACCCGTCGATGTTCGCCCTGCCGATCTTGACGAGACGCTGGACCAGGGTATTCGAACGACCGACGAGAATCGGGTTCGGCTCGCGCTCCGGCGTTCGCACCTTCTCCGCGACGCGCGTGAGCGGCAAGGTGATGCCCGTCGTCTCGAGTCCGAGTCGTGCCGCAATGTGCGCCGCGGGCAGCGAATCGGCCGCACCGCCGAGGACGATCGCCGTCTCGGTGCGGTCGGGAATGAGATCGACGTAGGCATCGCCGTACCAGCCGTCGATCGAGAAGACGTTCGTCAGATCGAAGGCGCGCGACGGACCGGACACCGCCGCGTCGGCGGGCCGCCCGCGATCGCCCGGCGAATCGGGTGCGAGCTCGTCCGGATCGATCGGCGGAGTCAGCGTCCGCTGATTGAGGCCCGTGCGCGAGACCACCACATGTCGCACGGGTTGGCTGCCGGCTCGCACATCAATTGCGGTCGTCGCGATGTTGGTGAAGTTCAGGATTCTCGGCTCTTGACCACGGCGATGGGCGAGATCGAGGTCTTCGAACGCGCGAGCCGCTCGCGGTCCGTCCGCGTCGGGAACCGCGACGCGAAGCGCGATGCGCGCGATGCCCCGCCGGTCGCTGTCCACGAGAATCGACGTGACGCCCGCATCCCCGGCGTTCACGCCGTGCGACCGGAGGTAACGCACGGCCTGCTCCTCGACGCCGAACAGCGCGACACCCGTCATGCCCCACACACGCGGCAGGCGCGCGGCGAGCTCCACGCCGGCATTGAGCGTCCCCTCATCATCGGCGCCGATCACGACGAGGCCGTCCCCGCCGCCGAGCGGCGACGCGACGGCGGCGATCAGTCCCTGGCCGGGTTTGAGTGCCGCAAGATCGATCGCGCCCGACTCGATCAGCCGCGCCGAGAATCGGTTGCCGCGCCCGACGAGAATCGGTATACCGATAGACGCCGGTTGGGTCACGTCGTTGTCGCGCACGACGAGCGGCAACGACAGCGCGGTGGTTTCGTAGCCCAGGCGGGCCGCGAGATTCGTCGCCGCCTCGACATCGGCGAGCGCCGGCTGAGCCGGCACGATGACGCGTGCCACGACCGTGTCGGCAAGGCCATCTCCGTTCGTGTCTCGCGCGAAGCCGTTCTTCGCGACGAGCATCGTCACCGACTGGGGGCTTCGAACGTCGGCGCGGAGCGGGGAGTGAACGTCGAGCGAAACGCACGTGAGAGCGACGGCCGTCGACAGGACGAGAAGGCGCGGCTTCATGGGCCGCGATCCCGAACAGCGCCCGCTGCTGGTCCGGCTGGGCCTGGCCTGACTCCATGCCCGAACCGGTCGCTCTGCTGCTGGCGCTGATCGTCCTCTACTTCCTGGTGATTGTCGAGGCCGCCCTGGTATTCGCGGCGTGGCGCTCGGGCGCCAGGTTTTCGTTCCGGCTGCCTCGCCTCAGTCGCGGGCGCGCGATCCTGGCCACCGCCGCATTGCCGCTGGCGGCGCGGCTGCTGCTGCTCCCGGTCCTGCCGATCCGCGAGCCGCAGATCTCCGATGAGTTCAGCTACCTGCTTCAGGCCGACACGTTCGCTTCTGGCCGGCTCGTCAACCCCACGCATCCGATGTGGCAGTTCTTCGAAGCCCCGCACATTCTGCAGCGGCCCGTGTACGCGTCCATGCACCAGCCGCTGCAGGGCGCCTGGCTCGCCGCCGGAAAGCGGATGTTCGGACAGCCCTGGTTTGGCGTGTGGCTCAGTGTTGGGGTGATGTGCGCGGCCATCACCTGGATGCTGCAAGGGTGGTTCCCGCCGCAATGGGCCTTCTACGGTGGAGTTCTGGCCGCGCTCCGGCTCGGCATCCTCGGCTACTGGATGAACAGCTTTTGGGGAGGCGCTCCCGCCGCCACCGGCGGGGCCCTGGTGCTGGGCGCGCTGCCGCGCGTCTTGAACCGCCCCCGCGCGCGGGACGCCTGGCTCATGGGGCTGGGCATGGCCATCCTGCTGCTGGCCCGTCCTTACGAAGGCTTCGTCACCTGCCTGGGCGTCTGCGGCTGGCTGCTCTATCGCGGCCGTCACACCATCCCGGGCCTGGTCCTGCCCGCGGGCCTCAGCGTCTTGCTAGCGGCCGCCGCACTGGGCTTCTACTTCTCGCGAATCACCGGCAGCCCCTTCCGTCCGCCTGAGCTGGTGCAGCGGGAACCCTATGCCATGGCGGGGGTATTCTTCTGGGAAACACCCCGCCCGGATCCCGGCTATCGACACCAGGCCTTGCGCGACTTCTACGCCGTGTGGGAAATGAAGAGCTTCACCGAAGTGCGCACGGCGGGCGGATTCCTGTGGAACCGGCTGCGCCACGCGATCAGCGCATGGCTCTGGTTCTACGCCCATTACGCCGCCCCGATCGCCGCCGTCTTGTTCGCGCTGGTGATCCAATCCGCCCGCCACCTGTATGTTTGGAAGCGCCGCACCAGCGCCGGCGCGTCCTTGGTTCACGCCGTCCCGGCGATCACGGCCATTCTGATTCTGGTGCGCGTGGCGGCGCTGCCGATCAAGGTTCTCACCCCGCCCGACTGGCCCATGACGTGGTACTCCACTTCACGCGGCAATGTCGCGCGCGCCCGGGTCCTCGCTGCGCTTTCGGCCCTGAGCGGCCAGCACTTGGCGATCGTCCGCTACAGGCCCCAGCACGAGGCGGTGATGAACGAGTGGGTTTACAACTCCGCCGGCATCGATGCGGCCCAAGTCGTCTGGGCCCGGGAGATGGACCCTGGCAGCACTCGCGAGCTCATTCGCTACTTCTACGGACGCAAGGTCTGGCTGGTGGAGCCGGATGAGTCTCCGCCCCGGCTGACGCCCTACGTAGGCCGAAGATGAACACGCCCCTCATTTATCTGCACGGTTTTGCC
>JACPZV010000473.1 GCA_016195295.1 Acidobacteriota bacterium | reverse complement strand
CTTGCCGCCGAGATCCTTGAGCGTCTCGAGCCCGACCTGTTCCTTTTCGAAATCGAGGTTCGGCAGATTGCCGAGCTCCGGCGACTTCAGGAAGACGGTGATCGGCGAGAGCACGAGATGAAAATGCTTGGACGCCGGAATCAGCGCCATGAACGCCAGGATGACGAGCGCATGTGCCCACCAGTTCACGCGCGCGCCGACGGTATCTTCGTCCAGCTGAAATGTCAGCAGGAACGTGATCATCAACGTCGCGATGAACACCGCGATGACGATCGACTCGATCGACACGGTCGTGCCCAGCGCGATCGGACGGACGAAGGCGCGGCGGATCAGCAGGAAGACGATGCCCGCGAGGACGGCCGCGGCAAACGGCGACAGCGCGAGGCGATACGCGTGGAACCAGCGCGTGTCCGTCAGGTCGACGATGCCGAGGCCGAAGAGGAACTCGACCAGCGTGTAGCCGCCAAACGCGACGAACCCCCAAAAGACGAACGCGTGCGCCAGGCCAGCCACGGGCCGTTCACGAATCGTCTGCCGCTGACCCAGAACGTCCACCAGAAAGCGGCGGACGCGGAAGCCGAGCTGATCGACAGAAAACGTGTTGGGAGCCGCCGCGATCAGGCGGACGCGTGTCGCCACTTGCGCCACGAACGCGCCAGTGAACGCGAGAAGCAGGATCCAGAAGGCGAGCGTCTGCATCTATCGACTTGGTAACGAGACCACAGAGCGTGCGGAGATCGCAGAGGGAAGAAGCCACCGAGACACCGAGACTCGGAGAGGGAAGGAAATCACGCCAACACCACTCTGTGTCTCCGAGTCTCCGTGGCTATTCCCTCTTCGTCTCCGCGCTCTCCGCCATCTCTGCGCTCTCTGTCGTCAGCTCTTCACGGCCTCGATGATCGCCGGCACGATCTCGAACAGGTCGCCGACGATGCCGTAGTCGGCGACCTCGAAGATCGGCGCGTCGGGATCCTTGTTGATCGCGACGACGGTGCTCGATCCCTTCATGCCGACCAGATGCTGAATGGCGCCCGAGATGCCGAGCGCGAGATAGAGCTTCGGCGCCACCGTTTGTCCCGAGCTGCCCACCTGGCGTTCCATCGGCAGCCAGCCGGCGTCGCAGATCGGCCGCGACGCGGCAATTTCGGCGCCAAGCGCGTCGGCCAGCTTCTGTGCCAACGCGATATTCGCCTGCTCCTTGATACCGCGGCCCACCGACACGATGCGTTCCGCCTGCGAGAGATCGACCGCCTGCTTCGCCTGTTGGAACGGCGCCTCGGGCTTCTGCCGAATCGCGGACGCGTCGACGGGCACGCTCAACGCGCGCACGGGGGCGGGCGAGGCGCCGCGGGCCACCTGATCGGCGCGGAAGGCGCCGATCTGAAACGTCACGAAGTGCGGCGTCGGACCTTGGGGCACGACGTCGGCGGTCAGTTTGCCCTGAAACATCGGGCGCACGAACGCCACGTCTGCGCCGCTGGTCTTGACGGCCGTCACGTCGGTGACGATCGCGCGGTCCATGCGCGTGGCGAGCTTCGGCGCGAAATCGCGCGTCTGGTAGGTGTGCGGCAGCAGGACGTAGGTCGGCGACACCTGATCGATCGCCTGCCGTAGCGCGGCCGTGAAACCATCGGGCGTATACGGCTCGAGTGCCGGGTTCTCAACCGTGACGACGTCTTTGATCTGCGCGGTCGCCAGCTCGGCGGCGACACCGGAGACACTCGCGCCCGGCACGAGCACGCTGACTGGCGCACCCGACGCACCCGCAAGCTTCTGCGCGCCGACGAGGGTTTCCCACGTCGCGCGATTCAGCTTGCCGTCCTTTTGTTCCGCTATAACGAGGATCATTGGTACCGCCTGTGGCCACGAAGACACGAAAACACGAAGAAGAGGAAAAGATTAGGAAGACTACGTACTCTCACGCTTTCTTCGTGTCCTCGTGGTTTCGTGGCCACCGTCCTCTCAAATGACCCGCGCTTCGTCTCGAAGCCTGCGAACGAGTTCCTTCGCCGCCTCGGTCGGCGATCCGCTGATGAGCTGTGTCTTCTTGCCTTTCTCGGGCGCGTAGAGGCCGACGATCGTTTGCCGGGCCACGGCCGTCGCCGGCGGAGGCGTCGCGCGGATCTCCTTCTTCTTCGCCGCCATGATGCCTTTGAGCGTGGCGTATCGTAGCTGGTTGATCCCGCTCTGAATGGTCAGCAGGGCGGGCAGCGGCATGGCCACCCATTGAAACCAGCCGCCTTCGAGCTCGCGCTTGACTTTGATCACTCCGGGGGCCCCTGCCCCCCGGTCAGCGCCGCCGCCAGGCGCCACTTGCACTTCCATGATGATCGTCGCGTGCGCCAGCCCCAGGCGCTCGGCGAGAATCACGCCGACCTGCGCGAAGCCCTGGTCGTCGGACTGCAAGCCGGTGAGAATGAGATCGAATCGCTCATCCTTCATCGCGGCGCCGGGCGCTTCGGCGGTGACGAATGCGTCGGCGTTCGCGAGGGCGTCGGCCTCGACGTGAATCGCCCGATCGGCGCCGCGCGCCAGCGCCTCGCGAATGACTTGCGCGACACGGGACGGCCCTGCCGAGCACACGACCACTTCCCCGCCGTGCTTCTCCTTGAGGCGCAGCGCCTCTTCGAGCGCGTAGGCGTCCGGCTCGTTCATCTCGAAGCTGGCGTCCTGCTCGCGAATCCAGGTTTTGGTGTCGTTCAGGCGGGGCTGCCACTCGCGCGTGGGCACCTGCTTGATGCAGACGGCTATACGCATGGAGTTAACAGTCGAATTTGGTGATTTAGTGATTTAGTGATTTGGGGATTGAAAGTCGCTTCCGCAATCCTTCAATCAAATCACCCAATCACCAAATCATCCAATCACCAAATTCACGCGTTGCTGTACTTCTTGAACAGCAGCGCGGCGTTCGTCCCGCCGAAACCGAACGAGTTGGACAGGGCGTAGGTGATGGGCATCTGACGCGCCCTGTTGGGCACGTAATCCAAATCGCACTCGGGGTCGGCCTGATCGAGATTGATCGTGGGCGGCGCAAGCTGATGGTGCACGGCGAGCACGGTGTTGGCGGCCTCGAGGCCGCCCGCGGCGCCCAGCAGATGGCCGGTCATCGACTTGGTCGAGGACACCGGCGGGATTCTGCCGTACTCCGCGAAGCACCGCTTGATGGCGATGGTCTCGACTTTGTCGCCGTGGGGCGTCGACGTCCCGTGCGCGTTGATGTAGTCCACCTGCGCGTGCTGAATGCCCGCGCTCTTGATCGCGGCGCGCATCACGCGAAACGGGCCGTCGCCGTCTTCTGACGGCGCGGTGATGTGGTACGCGTCCGCGGACATGCCGTACCCGACGAGCTCCGCGTAAATGTGCGCGCCGCGGCGTTTGGCGAACTCGTGCTCTTCCAGGATCAGCACGCCCGCGCCTTCGCCGACGACGAAGCCGTCGCGATCCCTGTCGAAGGGCCGGCTCGCGCGCTCCGGCTCGTCGTTGCGCGTAGACAGCGCCCGAAGCGCGCCGAAGCCGCCGATGCCCATCGGCGTGATGGCCGCCTCGGATCCGCCGGCGATCATGACGTCCGCATCTTCGCGGCGGATGATCTCGAAGGCGTCGCCGATCGCGTGCGCCGACGCCGAGCACGCCGTGCACGTCGCGGAGTTGGGGCCCTTGGCGCCGAACCGGATCGACACCTGACCCGCGGCAAGGTTGATGATGGCCGACGGAATAAAAAACGGCGAGATCTTGCGGGGACCGCCTTCGAGCAGCGCCTTGTGCTCGCGCTCGATGGTGGTGAATCCCCCGATGCCCGAGGCGATGAAGACGCCGACGGCCGGCGCGATGTCCGGCGTCACCTGCAGCCGCGCGTCGTCCATGGCGAACTGCGACGCCGCGATGGCGTACTGGATGAAGACGTCCATCTTCTTGACGTCTTTCTTGTCGATGAATTGCAGCGGGTCGAAGTCCCGGACCTCGCTCGCGATGCGGGTCGAGAACTGCGACGCGTCGAACTTGGCGATCGGACCGACACCGCTCCGTCCGCAGCTGAGCGCCGCCCAATTCGCCTCGGTCCCGATGCCGAGCGACGACACCAGTCCGATGCCCGTGACGACCACCCGTCGTCTGTTGACCACGCCCGACCTCTACTTCT
>JACPZV010000472.1 GCA_016195295.1 Acidobacteriota bacterium | reverse complement strand
CGGGCTGGCGCTGGCGCGCGTCGGCGAGGCCAGGCGCGAGGCCGCACTGTCCGCGATTCAAGGCGTCGCCGACGCGATGCAGCGATTGGTCGCGTGGATTCTCGAGCTCGCGCCGATCGGCGTGTTCGCGCTCGCCGTGCCGCTGGCGTCGAAGCTGGGCCTCACGGCCGCCGGCGCCGTCGTCGTCTACATCGTGCTCGTCGTGTCGTTGACCGTGGCCGTCGGTGTCGTGCTGCTGTATCCGTTCGGCATCGTGGCGGGACGGATGTCGCCGCCGGCGTTCATCGCGTTCTGCGCGCCGGCCCAGGCGGTGGCGTTCGCGTCGCGATCGTCGCTGGCCGCGCTGCCCGCGATGGTCGAGAGCGCCGAGCGCGCGGACCTGCCGCCGGTGGTGTCCGGGTTCGTCCTGCCGCTTGCCGCGTCGGTGTTTCGCGCCGGAGCCGCCGTCGCGCAGACCGTGGGCGTGTTGTTCCTCGCGCGGCTGTACGGCGTGACGCTTTCGCCCGCCATGCTCGCCACGATACTCTTCACTGTCATCCTGTCGACGTTTGCGGTGCCCGGCATCCCAGGCGGCAGCGTGATCGCGATGGTGCCGGTGCTGGCCGCGGTGAACCTGCCCGTCGACGGCATTGGCATCCTCCTCGCCGTCGACACGATTCCCGACATGTTCCGCACGACCGCGAACGTGACCGGCAGCATGACGCTCGCGGCCGCGCTTCGCGGAGAATAAGCCGTGCCCACACTCGGCCGTCTGCGCTACCGCGAGACCTTGCCCGCCGCCGGTCAACGCCGCTGCGGCACGCTGCTCCTGATTCACGGATTCCCGCTCAACTCGCGTATGTGGGAAGGACAGCTCGCGTTCGCCGAGCGCGGGTGGCACGTGATCGCGCCCGACCTGACGACGATCGTGAAGGCTGACGCAACAGTCGATGACTACGCGGGCGAAGTGATCGATCTCCTTGATGGGCTGCGCGTCGAGGACGCCGTCATCGGCGGTCTCTCGATGGGCGGGTACGTGACGTTCGCCGTGTTCCGTCACGCGGAACGCTACGTTCGCGGGCTGATTCTCGCCGATACGCGATCAGAAGCGGACACGCCCGAAGGCGTCGAAAGCCGCACGCGGATGCTGCAGCTGCTCAAAGACCACGGGCCCGCGGCCATCGCCGATCAGATGATCCCGAGATTGCTGGGCGAGACCACGCGGCGCACACGACCCGAGGTCGCGGAGCAGGTGCGGGCGATCGTGCTGGAGAACTCCGCCGACGCCATCGGCGCCGCGATCCACGCGCTGATGACGAGACCCGACGCGACGCCGCTGCTGTCGTCCATCCACGTCCCAACGCTGATCATCGTCGGCGACGAGGACACGCTGACGCCACCATCCATGGCCGAAGAGCTTCAGCGCGGCATCGCCGGATCTCAGCTCACGGTCATCACCGGGTCCGGCCACATGCCGAACGTCGAGGCGCCCGAAGCGTTCAACGCGGCGGTCGCCAGTTTCCTAGACCGCCGCGTCTGAGGGCAGGTGGGGCAGATAGGGCGGGTAGGGCGGGTGGGGGAGAGAAAAGTCATGGACCTGGAGCTGACGGGGAAGATCGCGATTGTGACAGGCTCGACCAAGGGACTCGGCCTCGCGTGCGCGACGGCGCTCCTGCAGGAAGGTTGCAACGTCACGATTTGCGCGCGCGGGGAAGAGGGGCTCGCCCGCGCCGTCACCTACCTGCGCACGCTGCCCGGCGGGAACGAGCGCGTGCTGACCGTTCAGGCCGATCTCGCGACCGACAAGGGCGTCGCGGATGTCGTGATCCGCACCGTCGAGACCTTCGGGGGCCTGGACATCCTTATTAATAACGTTGGACTCGCGCAGGGCGCCGGAATTGTCGACACCCCGGATGCCCAGTGGCACGAAGCGCTCGATCAAACGCTCTTTCCGGCGATCCGCGCCTCCCGGATGGCGGTACCGCACATGAAGAAGCGCGGCGGCGGCGCCATCGTCATGATCGCGTCGATTTGGGGCCGGGAATCTGGCGGTCGGATGACGTACAACGCGGTCAAGGCGGCGGAGATCAGCTTAGCCAAGTCCATGGCTCAACAGCTGGCGCGCGACAACATCCGCGTCAACAGCGTGGCGCCAGGGTCGATTCGCTTTCCGGGGGGATCGTGGGATCGGCGCGTACAAGCCGATCCGGAGGGGATGGCGGACTTTGTCCGCCTGGAATTGCCGTTCGGTCGATTCGGCCGCCCCGAGGAAGTCGGAGCGGCGGTCGCGTTCCTCGTCTCGCCGCGTGCCAGCTGGATCAGCGGGGCCAGTGTGCCCGTTGACGGCTGCCAGTCACGCTCCCTGATCTGATTTGGGGGTCGGCGTTGGCGTTCTCCATGCGGGTGATCGTGCCGGAGCGGCCGCTCGAAGCGACCTGACGCCTGGCGGACGGCTTGGAGATTCTCACCCGGACCACGAATCCTTCTGGATTCTCGTGTTCGCCGGTCTCCGGCCCTTCGCCATCGGTCGAGTGAAGGAAGAAACCTCTGTGCCGCGCTCGCGGCTCGCCTTCATCCATCTTCAAGTCTCCTGAAAAGATTATCGACTGTCACGTGTCAGAGTAGCAGTACCGTGTGCCTCGTCAAGACAAAAAGCAGAAAAAATGAAAAAATTTCCGACCCGCGTCGACGATCAGCGCGTGACACCGCGATCGCTGAACGCGAACCAGTAGACGGGAACGCCCGCGACGATGATCGCGAAGGTGATCGAGGTCGGCACCGGGTCGCTCGCGAGCGCGTTGACGACGAACGCGACGACGGCGATCACGAAGATCGCGGGCACGATCGGGTAGCCGATCGCGCGATACGGACGCTCGAGGTCGGGTCGCCGCCGCCGCAGCCGATAGATCGCCGCGACGCCGAGCGCGTAGAAGGGCCAGATGGCGAGCACGAACGTGTCGGTGAGCGCTTCGAAGCTGCGGCTGAGGACGAGTGCCATTCCGAGCAGCGCCGCGAGGATGATCGCGACGTACGGCGTCTTGTAGCGTGGATGGACCTTCGCGATCGTCTCGAAGAACAGTCCATCGTCCGCCATCGCGAAGAACACGCGCGGCGACGCGAGCATGCTGCCGTTGAGCGAGCTGAACGACGAGATCATGACAAAAATTGACACCAACACGACGCCGACGCGGCCGAAGAGCGCGAGCATCGTGTCCGCCGCGACCAGACGCGACCGCGCGACGGTCGCGATCGGGTTGACGTAGAGGTAGGCGACGTTGGTCATCACGTAGATGACGATGATCGCGAGCGTGCCGAGAATGATCGCGCGCGGCAGGTTGCGGCGCGGATCCTTCACTTCACCCGATGCGAACGAGAGATCGGCCCAGCCGTCGTAAGCCCAGAGGATGCTCACGAGTGCGAGGCCCATGCTGCCGACGGCAAGCGGTGCGCCCGTCCCCGTCGTGAGGTTCCCGACGCGCGCGCCGTGGCTCGACCCGAGGACGAACGCGGAGACGGCGAGAACCGCGAGGGCGGCGAACTTCGCCCACGTCGCGATGCCCACGATGATGGCGCCGACGTTGGCGCCGCGGATATTGGCGGCCGCCGCGAAGGCGATGGCCATTGCTGAGAGGCTGCGAGCGACGATGTAGTGTTCGATCGGATCGATGCCGAGGCTTCTGAGCAGGTATTCGCCAAACACGACCGCGATACCGCCGAGCGCGTTGGCGCGGATGAGCACGAGCTCCGACCAGCCGAAAAGAAAACCGGGCAACCGACCCCAACCCTCGCGCAGATAGGCGTACAGCCCGCCGGTCTCCGGCAGCGCGGCGGCCAGTTCCGCCAGCGACAGCGCCCCGCAGAGCGTGATGGCGCCGCCGCCAATCCAGAGCAGGAGCATCACCTCCGGGTTCGGGACCTTCTGAGCGATGCCGGCGGGCGACCGAAAGATCCCCGAGCCGATGGTGATGCCGACGACCAGGGCGACCGAGCTCCAGAGGCCGAGCGTGCGCGGCAAACGCGTCGATGCGACGGAGGTTGTGGTGGCGTTCACAGAACCGGCGAAGCGTAACACACGGCGCGTGATGGTAAATTCCCTCCACGCTGACGCGCGGTGTGAGCGAGTGCATCTTTGAGCTCGACGGGCGACGCGCGACTTCGCCCGTCGTTCTCGGCGAGACCGAGGACGAGGCGCTCCTCGGAGCCGTGACGCTCGAAACCCTCGGTCTCATGCTGAACCCTCTGAGTCGAACCCTCCAGCCGATGCGCATGGTGCTGGCTTCCGTCACTTTCACCTCTTGATCGCCCCCGGCGACGCTGGTACGATCCGGCCTCGTGGCTGCGGGCGACGTCGTCAAGAACACCGGACTCTCCCCGATAGGGCGTCGCGACGGCGCGCTCGACGCCGCGCTCGAACGGCTCGCCGCCGGCCCTGTTGACCGGCCCGATACGCCGGATCTCCACGTCACCGCGGTGCGCCGATTGCCGGCCGTCACGGCGCAGTACGTGCCATTTCCCGACGCGCTCGATGAACGGCTGAAGCAGGCGCTCGCGTCGCGCGGCGTGTCGCAGCTCTACACGCATCAAGCCGAGGCGATCGATCACGCGCTGGCCGGGCGCAATGTCGTCGTCATCACGCCGACGGCGTCGGGCAAAACGCTCTGCTACAACGCGCCGGTCCTCCAGTCGATTCTTCAGGATCCGTCGAGCCGCGCGCTGTACCTTTTTCCGACGAAAGCGCTCGCCCAGGATCAACTCGCCGAACTGCAGGCCCTGTGCGAAACGCTCGAAACGCTCGAAACGCTCGAAACGCTCGAAACGCT
>JACPZV010000471.1 GCA_016195295.1 Acidobacteriota bacterium | reverse complement strand
GGGCCTTCGCGAAATGCTCGAGGCGCGCGAGCGCGGCGAGGTGCTGCGCGGCGAAGCGGACTATCAACTGCACGTCCTGTACTTGTGGTACGAGCGGAAACCCAGGGACGCGCTCGCGCTCCTCGACGCGCTCGACGCGCAGTACCCGTCGAATCCGCTCTTCCTGCAACGCATCGCGGAAGTGCACGAGACCTATTTTCACGATCAGCGCGCCAGCGCCGCCGCGTGGCGGCTGCTCGTCGAGCGCGCGCGCGCCAATCACGTCTTCGACGCGCGCACGACCGAAGTGCGTGCGCGGCTTGGCCTCGCGACCGAGCTCCTCGCGATGCACAACGTCGACGACGCGATCGCGCAGCTGCAAGTCATCGTCGACCTCCATCCCGCCGAACCGATCGGCGCGCGCGCACGCGCGGAAGCGATGCTGCGCGCGGCGCGCGCGCGGAAGAAATTTTGACTTTTCGCGCACGTTTGTGCTTGACACTGTCGCGTACGGGTCCATAATCTACATCTGGTATGAGGATGGTGAACTCAGGCCATCCCTAGCGACCGGCGCCGACGTCGAGTGAAGCGTGCCAGGCGGCAGCCACGGCCATGTCGAGAGCGCTGGAACAGCGAATCCCAAATGAAAGGGGGGATAACTGACAATGGCGAAGAAAGCCAAGGGCGGGAAGAAGAAGGCCGGCAAGAAACGGTAAGCTGACCTCTCCCGTCGATCAAAGGGGGCGACGGCGCCCCCTTTTCATTTGTACCTACCGCGGGCCCGCCGACATCTGCACGCCGTCCCACACGCGCACGCCGCGAATCACATCGCCCTGCCGAATCTGATCCACGACGTCCATGCCTGCGATCACGCGGCCGAAGACGGTGTACTTCGCGTCGAGGTGCGGTTGCGGCGAGTGCGTGATGAACCACTGGCTGCCGCCCGTATCCGGCCACGGATCGAGCGCCATGCCGACTGCGCCGCGAAGGTACGGCCGCTCGTTGAACTCGTCGCGGATGGTGTAGCCGGGATCGCCTTCGCCGTCGCCGCGCGGATCGCCATCCTGAACCACGAAGTCCGGCACGACGCGGTGGACGCGGAGACCGTTGAAGTATCCCTTGCGCGCGAGCGCCGTGAAGTTCTCGACTGTCAGCGGAGCGTCGAGCACCGCCAACTCGATCTCAATCGTCCCGCGGTCGGTGTCGATGAAGACCTGCGTCGAGACACTGGGATTCACGAGCCGCGGCAGCTGATACGTGTCGGCCGTCAGCGTCGTCGGCGCCGGACGGATCTGGCGCTCGACGTCAGCCGCGGCCGCGGGATCGAGCTGCCGGGCCAGCATCGCGGCGCGGACGCGCACGGCCCAGTTTCTGTCGGCGAACGCGGTCCGGAGGATCGGCATCGCGGCGGCGGCGCCGTACTTCGCGATCGCCGTCAGCGCGGCCGCGCGCGCCGTGTAACCGTCATCGCGCTGGCTGATGCGATACGTATCCGCGAGCGCCTGGTCGCCGTTGGCGGGCTTCAGATCGCCGACGCCGGTGGCGGCGGCGGCGCGGACGACCGGGTCGTCGGCCTTCAGGTGCTCGAGCAGCACCGTGGACGCGTTCGGGGCGTGGAGCTTGACGAGCGCGGTCAACACCGGCGGGATGACCCGTTGGTCGGTGTCATTCAGCATCGTCGTCAGTCGCGGCAGACCGACCTCTGGAGGCAGTTCACCCAGAATCGTGGCGAGCGCGGCGCGGACGCTCCAATCCTTGTCAGGATCGAGGCCGGACAGTATTGTGACGAAATTCTGCTGGTTGGCCGCCGCGAGCGACCGCAAGGCTGCCGCTCGAATCGCCGGACTCGGATCAAACAGCAGGTCCACCAGCGTATCGAACACTTGCGGATCGCCGACGCCGCCGATCGCGCCGGCGGCTTCCAGTCGGATCTGCGCGTCCGCGCGCGGGTCGCCGATGATCCGCAGGAGAGGGCCCGCCGCCGAAGGGTCGCCAATGCGGCCGAGCGCGCGGATCGTTTCGACCAGGACGAAGCGCTCGCCGCTCGAGAGCAGAGGCATCAGCACGGCAAGGGCGCTGCGATCCTTCAGGGCCGCGAGCCCCTTGACGGCGAAGGCGCGCGTGTACGGATGTGATTCCTTGGCGAGCGTCAGCAGCGCGGGCAGAGCGCGGGCGTCCTCGATCCGCTGAAGCGCGTAGGCGACCGGCCACCAGCGCGCGCGCGGCTGGCCGCGCTCGTCCAGCACTGCGGCCGCGAGCGGCGGGTACGCCTTGAGCCGAACGAGCGCGTATACACACAACCGCAGCACGGACGCAGGCGTGTCGCGGCGCGCATCGTCTTCGTCGCCCGGTGGCGGCGTGACGGCGCCGGACCGCACGATCTGGCCGGCCAGCCGGCCGATCGCTTCGGCGGCATCCGTGGCGCCGATGAGGCCGAGCGCTTCGGCGGCGCTGCCTTGCACGAGCGGCGACGGATCGCCGAGCGCGGCGACGAGCGGATCGCGAGCGCTCTTGTCGCCGATCAATCCGAGCGCGAACGCCGCCATCTGGCGGACTTCCGGTTCTTCGTCCTTCAGCAGCGTGACGAGCGGCGGCGCGCCTTCCGCGAGCCGGACGCGTCCGACGGCCAGCGCCGCGCGCCGGCGGATGCGTGCTTCATCGTCGGCCAGCATCTCGATCAGATCGGGAGGCGGCGCCGGCGGCGCGACGACGGGCGTTCGCTGACCGCGTGCTGGCAGGGGTGGCGCCGGTGCCGGCGGCGGCACCGGATCGCGAAGGATACGCTGATCCTCAAGACGGAGAATCGACGCCATCTTCTTCTCGAACAAGTTCGGACCGGGGTTCGCGGCCGCGATCGGCGCCGGCGGAGCGCTGGCACAAGCCGACACCGCAAGCGCGAGCATCGAAACAGCACAGCCTCTCAACCCGGCCAGCGGTCGCGTCATCTGCTGTCTGCCTTCAGCCTTTCGCCTTCAGCCTTTCGCCTTCAGACTTCTGCCTTCAGACTTCTCACTTCAAGTTTCTCTCCCGTCAACGTCAGCCGCCGCAGCGTCGCGCGCTCCAGACGATCCTCGCGGATCGACACGCCAAGGCCCGGGCCCGTCGGGACCGCGATCGTCCCGTCGGCCGCGACCTCGATCGGCGGGTCGATGAGGTCGGGATTGAAATAGCGCTTGCTGGCCGCCACGTCGCCCGGCAGCGAGAAATTCGGCAGGGTCGACAGGTGGATGTTGGCGGCCCGGCCGATGCCCGACTCCAGCATCCCGCCGTGCCACACGGGAATCTGATGCGCGGCGCAGAGATCGTGCAGGGCGATCGATTCCGCGATCCCGCCCACGCGTCCTGGCTTGATGTTGATGACGCGGCACGCCCCGGCCGCAATCGCCTCGCGCGCGGCGCGCACCGACTTGATCGATTCGTCCAGGCAGATCGGCGTCTTCAGCCGCCGCTGCAGCGTCGCGTGATCCGCGATGTCGTCGTCGGCGAGCGGTTGCTCGATCATCATGAGATCGAACCCATCGAGCGCCGCCAATCGATCGGCGTCGGCGAGCGTGTAGGCGGCGTTCGCGTCGACCATCAGCGGAACGGCCCCGAACCGCGCGCGGATCGCCTCGACCGGCCGCACGTCCCAGCCGGGTTTGATCTTGATCTTGATGCGGCGATAGCCGGCCGTGAGCTCGCGATCCACCTTCGCGGCGAGCTCGTCGAGCGACGGCTGAATGCCGATGGACACGCCCGACGCGATCCGGTCGCGCGTGCCGCCGAGGGCGCGACCGAGCGGGACGCCGCCGAGCCGCGCGTACAGATCCCACGCGGCCATTTCGACGGCGGCCTTCGCCATGTGGTGACCGCGAATGGCCGCGAGCGCGGGAAAAATTTCACGCGGATGCGGGAACGCGGCGCCGATGACGCGCGGCGCGATGAAGTCTTTCACGATGTGCCAGACGGTCTCGTTCGTCTCGGCGCTGTAGTACGGATCCTGCTCCGCCACGCACTCGCCGTAGCCGGTGCCCCCTCGCCGTCGACGCGAATGACGATGAAGTGTTTGTCGTCGATGCGGCCGAAGCTGGTCTCGAAGAAGTGGACGAGCGGGAGCTTCAACAGGCGCAGCTCCAGACGTTCGATCTTCACGGCGCGATGATATCATCGGCCCGCCGTGCAGTTCCGCTACATCGCGATCGAAGGGCCGATCGGTGCGGGCAAAACGGCGCTCGCCGAGCGGCTCGGCACGCGCCTGGACGCGACGGTCGTGTTGGAGGAAACCGAGAATCCGTTCCTCGCCGATTTCTACGCCGACAAACCCGGCGCGGCGCTTCAGGCGCAGCTCTTCTATCTCCTCAATCGCCACCGGCAGCAGATCACGTTGCGCCAGGCGGATCTCTTCAGCCAATCGACGATCTGCGACTACCTCTTCGACAAGGACAAGATCTTCGCGTACCTCAACCTCGACGACAACGAGCTGTTCATCTATCAGCGGCTGTACGAACTGCTCGCGCGCGACATCCCGCCGCCGGATCTCGTCCTCTACTTGCAGTCGCCCACCGACGTACTCCTGCGCCGCGTCCACAGCCGGCGGATGGACGCCGAAGCCGTCGCGCTCCAGCCCGACGATGACTACCTCCGCGAACTGAACGAGGCGTACCACCATTTCTTCTTCCACTACAACGTCACACCGCTGCTCGTGGTGGAGACGTCGCAGTTCGATTCGGACGCGAGCGAGGAAGCGCTCGACGATTTGATCAAACAGATCCGCGCGATGGGTCCGGGGACGAGGTACTACGTACCAAGAACAAAGGAGGGCTGAGGGCTGAGGGCTGAGGGCTGAGGGCTGGACGGTGCAGCCCTTAGCCCTTAGCCCTTAGCCCTGATAAGCTCAAGCCAATGGCGTGGTTCAAGAAGACGCGCAAACCGATGGCGGCCTCGACGAAAGAAAAGCCGAGCCGCGTGCCGGAAGGCTTGTGGGTCAAGTGTCCCGGCTGCAGCCAAGCGATCTACAACAAAGATCTCGTCACGACCCTGAACGTGTGCCCGAAGTGCGGTCACCATTTTCGGCTCGGCGCGGTCGAGCGTCTGCGAATGCTTTTCGACGGACCGTGGACGGAATACGACAAGGATCTGGTCTCGACCGATCCGCTGAGCTTCACGGATACCAAACCGTACCGAGCGCGGCTGAAGGCCGGGATGGAGAACACCGGTCTGAAAGACGCCGTCATCGTCGCCTCCGGCGCGGTCGACGGCATCGAGACGATGGTCGCGGCGATGGAGTACGAATTCATCGGCGGCAGCATGGGCGTCGTCGTCGGCGAGAAAATCGCGCGGGCGATCGAGCGCGCGATCGACGCGCGCCTGCCGGTCGTCATCGTCTGCTGCTCGGGCGGCGCGCGCATGATGGAAGGCGCGCTGTCGCTGATGCAGATGGCGAAAATCTGCGCGGCGCTCGCCCGGCTCGATCGCGCGCGGCTGCCGTACATCGCCGTGCTGACCGATCCGACGACCGGCGGCGTCACGGCCAGCTTCGCCATGCTCGGCGATCTCAACGTCGCCGAACCCAAGGCACTCATCGGTTTCGCCGGACCGCGCATCATCGAACAGACGATTCGCCAGAAGCTGCCGGAGGGATTTCAGCGCAGCGAATTCCTGCTCGAAAAAGGCATGCTGGATCTCGTCGTCGATCGCCGGGAGATGAAAGCGGCGATCGCGAACGCGCTGCGGTTCATGGGCGCCGCGCCGGCGCCCGCGTGTCAGAGTGAAGCCGCCAGCCCGTAGGTCCTTCGACTTCTGCCTTCTATCCTCGGCCTTCAGACTTCAGACTTCAGCCTTCCGTGGATCCTCTCTCCTACCTCTTCAGCCTCGAACAGTTCGGGATCAAGTTCGGCCTCGAAAACATCTCGACGCTCGTTGCGCGACTCGGCCATCCGGAGCGTGCGTTCAAATCGATCCACATCGCGGGCACCAACGGCAAGGGCTCAGTCACGGCGATGGTGGACGCGGCGCTTCGAGCCGCGGGTCATCGATCGGCCCGCTACACGTCCCCGCACCTCGTCTATCTCAGCGAGCGATTCGTCGTCGATGGACGGCCGGTCGCCCGCGAAACGCTGACCGCCACGATCGCGGACGTCCGCGACGCGATCGGGACGCTGCGCTCGGACGGCACGCTGACCGTGCAACCGACCTTCTTCGAGGTGACCACCGCCGTCGCGTTCGAGTTGTTCCGGCGGGCCGGCGTCGAAGCCGCGGTGCTCGAGGTCGGTTTAGGCGGACGCCTGGACGCGACCAACGTCGTGTCGCCCATCGCGACGGCCATCACGTCGATCGCGCTCGACCACGAGCAGTATCTCGGAACGACGCTTGCGGACATCGCGTTCGAGAAAGCCGGCATCATCAAGCCGGGCGTGCCCGTCGTCGTTGGCGATCTCGCCGCGGACGCCACGGCCGTCATTGAAACGATCGCCCGGGAACGTGGCGCCGAAGTCATTCGATCATCTCCGGACGACTGCGCGTCCTTCACACTCGGACTGCGGGGTCGGCATCAGGTGGCCAATGCGGCGGTGGCCGTGCGGCTGCTGCGGTTGCTCGACGCGCGTGGCATCGCGGTGCCGACCAGCGCCATCGCGGCGGGTCTCGCGGACCCCGACTGGCCGGGACGTTTGGATCTGCGGCGGCTGCCGGACGGCCGCGAGCTGTTGATGGACGCGGCGCACAACCCGGCCGGCGCGGCGGCGCTGGCGTCGTACCTTCGAGACAGCGGCGAGGCGCCGCTCCCGCTTGTCTTCGCGGCCATGCGCGACAAGAATATCAGCGGCATCTTCGCGGCGCTTCTGCCCGCGGTCGACAGTCTCGTCGTGACGCGAGCCTCGACTCCGCGGACGGCCGATCCGTCGGCGATCGCCGCGCAGGCGCGCGCTATCACGCCATCGCTCGTGGTGTCGATCGAGCCGTCACCCGAAGACGCGCTCGCCGCCGCGTGGCGTCGCAAGAACAAGATCGTCGTCGCCGGATCGATCTTCCTGCTCGGCGATGTCATGAAGCAGATCGGTGGGTCGTGATACCCTTCGAAGACGTCCTGGAAATGCCGAGATCGCCTCGCGTCCTGCTGTGTGCCGTCGTCGTCACGATGTTCGTGCCGTCCGCCCGCGCGCAGCAGCCGACACCGTCGCCCATCGGCAGCAACACGATCAGCGACTCGCGCGAAGCCACCAACCAGCAGAAAGATTGGCACTTCATCGGCCACGTCGAAATGCCGACCGACAAAGACACGACGATTTACGCCGACGATGTGAAGTACACGAGCGACGACGACTTGGCGATCGCGACGGGCAACGTCACGTTCGCGCAGGGCAACAACCGCATCTCGGCGGAGCGCTCGGAGTTCAACGCCAAGACGGGCCTGGGCACCTTTTATAACGCGACCGGCATCGTGACCCTGAAGCCGCCAACGCGACCCACGGTCCTCCGGCCCGGAGCCGTGGCGCCGCCGACCGTGCCCGGTCAAGAAACGTCCGTCTACTTTTTCGGTGAGAAGGTCGAGAAGACCGGACCCAAGACGTACAAGATCACGAAAGGCGGCTTCAGTACCTGCGTGCAGCCCACGCCACGCTGGGATCTGCACGCCAGTACCGTCACGTTGAACGTCGACCACTACACGCTGCTCAAGAATTCGGTGCTGACGATGAAGGGCGTGCCGATGTTGTACGTGCCGTTTATCGCGTATCCGACCAAGAAGGAGGATCGCGCGACGGGGTTTCTGATCCCGAGCTACGGCGCGACGTCGCTGCGCGGCCAGTCGATTCACAATGCGTTCTTCTGGGCGATCGACCGGAGCCAGGACGCGACGATCCTGCACGATTGGTTTTCCAAGGTCGGCCAGGGTCTCGGCGGCGAATACCGGTACAACTACGGTGTGCCCGGGAACGGCTATCTCAGCGCGTACATGCTGGACCAGCACGAGAGCACGTACGTGCAGTCCGACGGCTCCGAGACGATCGCGGATGCGAACCGCTACTTTCAGGTCCGCGGCAACACCAGCGAAACGCTGCCCGGCAACATCCGCGTGCGAACCAATGTGAATTACTTCTCCAGCATCACAACTTCGCAGACGTTCAATACGAACATTTTCGACGCCACGAGCAATCAGCGAAGCATCGGCGGCAACGTGGTCGGCGCCTGGGGGACCTACACGCTGAACGGCACGCTGGACCACACGGAGTATTTCTACACAGCCACCGACTCGCATGTGGGAGGCAGTTGGCCCAAGCTGGCGCTCTCGCGCAATGAGCGGCCGCTGTTCGACTCTCCGGTATATTTTTCCGTCGGCACCGAGTTCGCCCGCTTCCTGAACGACAGCAAGACAAGCACGAACGATATTGACTCCGGGCTCACACGGCTCGACGTCACGCCGCAGATCCGGTACCCGTTCAAGAAATGGCAGTGGTTCACCGTGAACTCGACCGTAAGCTGGCGCGACACCTTCTATACCCGGAGTCTCGATCCGACCTCCGGTACGACGGTCGATGACAGCCTCAGCCGGCGCTTCTATTCCTTGCAGGCGCAGATCGTTGGTCCGGTCTTCAACCGGATCTGGGACACGCCGACCAACACGTACGCCGAAAAGTTCAAACACTCGATCGAACCGGTCCTGACCGTGACGCGAACATCCACGATCGACAATTACGATCGCGTGCCGCAGTTCGACGGCACGGACGGTTTTGTCGGCGGTGTGAACTACACCTACGGCCTCAACAACCGCTTCTACGCCCGGCGTCACTTGACGCCGGGCGCGCCCGCGCAGGCGCGCGAGATCCTCGACGTCGAGCTCAGCCAGAGCTACTACACGAATCAGAATCAGGCGCAGTACGACCGTCAGTATCAGACCACCACCTACGGAGGCGAAGCGCCGTCGCATTTCTCGCCCATCGCGTTGAGCGTGCGCGCGATGCCGACGAACGAATTCACCGGGACGATGCGGGCGGAGTTCGACAGCCGCTATCACGCGCTGCGCACAGTTTCCGCCAGCGGGACGTACTCGCTCAGCACCTATCTCCAGACGACGGTCAGCTGGAGCAAACGCGCGTTCATCGCCGAGCTCCAGGACTTCAACGATCCCACGCGCCTCGATCAATCGATCAACACGTCGGTGACCGCGCACACGAGAGATAATCGGTATGGCGGCGTCTACTCGTTCAACTACGACGTGCTGAATGGGGTGATGCTGCAGCAGCGTGTGTCCGGCTTCTACAACGCGCAGTGCTGCGGCCTGGCGGTCGAGTATCAGACCTACAACTTCGGCGCGGCCTCGCTCTCGCCGATTCCCGCCGACCATCGATTCTTCCTGTCGTTCACGCTCGCCGGCCTCGGCAACTTTTCCCCGATCAACGGCGCCCTCGGCGGCGTGCCCCGCTGACGCCCGCGATGTCGGGAGTGATCCTCGTCACTGGCGCGGCGGGATTCGCCGGCAGTCACCTGCTAGATCTCCTGGCGCAAGACGAGGTGGACGTCGTCGCATGGCATCGGCCCAACGGCGCGACGCGCGCTGCGTCTCCTCATGTGCGTTGGGAGGCGGTCGATCTGCTCGATCGGCGGGCCGTGGCGGAAAGCGTCCGGCGCCTGCGCCCACGCGCCGTGTACCACTGCGCGGGCGCGGCTCACGTGGGGCGCGCGTGGGACTCGACCGAGCCGACCTTCGCTATCAACGTCCGCGGCACGCATCATCTGCTGGATGGCCTCGAACGGGCGGGAGTGGACGCGCGCGTCCTCATTCCAAGTTCGGCAATGGTATACGCGCCGGCGCCCGAACCGCTGACCGAACAGCATTCGCTGAGGCCATCCAGCCCGTACGGCGTCAGCAAGCTCGCGCAGGAGATGCTCGCGTCGCGAGCGCACGGCCCCGTGTCGGTGACGATTGCGCGCGCCTTCAATCACGTCGGTCCCAGGCAGGATCCAGATTTCGCGGCATCCGGCTTCGCGCACCGGATCGCCGACATCGAGAAGGGCCGCTGGCCGCCGGAAATTTCCGTCGGCAACCTCGACGCGCAGCGCGATCTAACCGACGTTCGCGACACCGTGCGCGCCTATCGCGTGATCCTCGAGCGAGGGCAACCAAGCCGCCCCTACAACGTCTGTTCGGGCCGCGCGATCGCGATCGGGCACCTCCTCGACCTTCTGGTCGCGCGCGCGCGCGTGCCGGTCACGGTGAGGATCGATCCGGCGCGGCTGCGTCCGAACGACACGCCGATTCTCGTCGGCGATCCATCCCGGCTGCGCGACGAGCTCGGCTGGAGGCCCGGAATTCCCCTCGAGCAGACGCTCGATGACCTGTTGGAGTACTGGAGAGGTAAAAGTGAAAAGTGAAAACCGAAAAGTGAAGACCGCAGTTTTCAGTTTTCAGTTTTCAGTTCCCACTTTATGAACGTTCTGGTCACCGGCGGCACCGGCTATCTGGGTCGCGCAATCGTGCGGGCGCTGGCCGCGCGCGGGCACGACCTCGTGATCTTCGCGCGCCGGGCGAGCCGCAGTGGATTGCCGGGCGCGGCGGTCGACGGGGACGTGCGCGATCGGGCGGCGCTCGAACGCGCGGCGCGCGGATGCGACGCGATCTGCCACTCGGCGGCGCTGGTCAGCATCTGGCGTCGGCGGCGCGAAGACTTCGACGAGATCAACGTCGGCGGTCTACAGAACGTGCTCGCCGTCGCGACGGCGCATGGACTCGCGCGCGTGCTGTACACCTCGTCTTTCGTGGCTCTCCCCCCGCGCGACATGACGGTCCCGCTCGAAGCGAACGACTACCAGCGGACCAAAGTGGCGGCCGACCGAATCGCAGACGAGGCGGTGCGCGACGGGTGTCCGGTCGTTCGCGTTTACCCTGGCGTGGTGTACGGACCGGGAACCAGCACGGAGGGCAATCTCGTTGGCCGACTCATCACCGATCATTTGAAGGGCCGATTACCGGGCCTCGTCGGCCCCGAGCGTCCTTGGTCGTACGCGTACGTGGATGATGTGGCGGCGGGACATTGCGCGGCGCTCGAACGAGGCCGCACCGGCGGACGCTACGCGCTCGGCGGCGACAACGTGCCGCAGCGCCGCGTGTTCGAGATCGTCGCGCAGATCACGGGCAAACGGCCACCGCCCCGGATTCCGTTTCCGATCGCCGACGCGCTTGGCGCAGCGGAGGAGCTGCGCGTCACGCTCTTCGGCGGCACGCCGCTCATCACGCGCGGTGCGGTGGCGATCTTCAGGCACGACTGGTCCCTCGACAGCAGCGACGCAGCCCAAGAACTCGGCTACACCATCACGCCGCTCGCCGAAGGTCTGCGTCGAACCATCGCCTCGATCGCCGACGCACCGGCCTCGCCGGAGCACCACGCGCAGTGACCACGCACTCCGAAAACACGCGACAGTGGGTACACGTCGGTTCTGGATCGTTTGCGCTGCTGCTGCGCTTTCTCACGTGGAAACAGGCCGCGGCGCTCGCAACGGTCGCGTTTCTGTTCAATCTCGTCGTGCTGCCGCGGATCGGCGGCCGCGCGTTGTACCGTCCGGCGGATCGCTCGCGGGGTTTCCCGCTGGGGATTCTGGTGTATCCGCTGTCGGTGCTCGCGCTCGTTCTCATCTTCCCGTCGCGGCTCGACATCGTCGCGGCGACGTGGGGCGTTCTGGCGTGCGGCGACGGCGCCGCCACGCTCGTCGGACGACGACTAAAGAGATCGAACGCAGACATTCGTCGTTCATTACCCTGGAATCCGGACAAGACCGTCGCCGGCACCGTGGCCTTCGTCGTGTGCGGCGCGTGCGGCGCCGTCGCGCTCGCCTGGTGGACGCGACCTTCGATGGCTCCACTCCCGTCATTGACGTTCACCTTTGCGGCGCCTGTCGCCGCGGCGATCGCTGCGGCGCTCGTCGAGACGATTCCGGTTCGACTGGACGACAACCTCTCGGTGCCGGCGACGGCCGGCGCCGTGCTGTGGCTGGCCGGCGCGATGACGTCATCGTCTGTCGCGATGTCGCGCGAGATTGTCGGCGCGGCGCTGCCGTGGGCGCTCGGGATCAACGGCGTGATGTCGTGGCTGGGCTACCGCGCGAACACCGTTTCGCGATCGGGTGCCGTCGGCGGAGCGCTCGTCGGCGTGATCGTCTTTGCGGGAGCTGGCGGCCGCGCGTGGCTCCTGTTGTTCATCACCTTTCTGGCCGCGTCGATCGCCTCGCGGCTCGGCGTCAAGCGCAAGGCGCTGCTCGGCATCACCGAGGAACGCGGTGGACGGCGCGGCGCGGGCAACGCCGTCGCCAACTGCGGCGTGGCCGCCATCGCCGCGATCGCCGCCGTCACGACACCGCACGCGGCGCGTGCGCAACTGGCGCTGGTCGCCGGGCTGGTGGCGGGCGCCAGCGACACCGTCGCGAGCGAGATCGGCAAGGCGTGGGGACGATCGACATGGCTCGTGACGAGCTTCGGTCGCGTGCGGCCGGGCACGTCCGGCGCGATCTCGGTCGAAGGAACGGTCGCCGGTCTTGTCGCCGCGTTCGGGCTGACGGCCATCGCCATCGCCCTCGGTCTTGTTCCTTTCTCCGTGACGCTCGCGATTGTCGCGGGCGCCACGTCCGGCGCGATCGTGGAGAGCGTGCTGGGCGCCACGCTTGAAGGACCGGGTATTCTGAACAACGACATGCTGAACTTCATCAACACGGCGATTGCCGCAGCTGTGGCGATCGCGATCGCATGAAGCGTGCGTACCTCGACCTCGCGAGGCCGTTCACCCTCGTCGCGCCGGCGCTGGGCTTTCTGTCTGGCGCGTTGACGGCTGTCGGCGCAGCGCCGCGCGAGACGTGGGCATCGGATCTGCTCGTCGCGCCGATCCTCGGATCGGCGATGGCCGCGCTGCTCAACGCCGGCAACAACGCGTTGAACCAAATCTACGACCTCGAGATCGATCGGGTGAACAAACCGAAGCGCCCGTTGCCGAGCGGACGCCTGTCGATCGCGCAGGCATGGGTCTTCACGAACATCACCTACGTGCTGGCGCTCGCGCTTGCGTGGCTCGTCGCGCCGCGCGGCCGGCACGAATGCGTCTGGCTCGTGGCGATCGCGGTCGTCTGCACCTACATCTACTCGGTCCCGCCGCTGCGCACGAAGCGTCTGGGCCTGTGGGCGAACGTCACGATCGCGATCCCTCGCGGAGTCCTGTTGAAAGTCGCGGGCTGGTCGTCGGTGAAGACGATCCTCGGCCTCGAGCCGTGGTACATCGGCGCGATCTTCGGCCTGTTCCTCCTCGGCGCGACGACAACGAAGGATTTCGCGGACATGGAGGGCGACCGCCGCGGCGGCTGCCGGACGCTGCCCATTCAGTTTGGCGTGCGCCGCGCCGCGTGGATGATCTCGCCGTCGTTCGTCGTGCCGTTTCTGATGATTCCCGCCGGCGCCTGGCTGCGCGTGTTGACCGGCAACTTCCGGCTGCTGCAACTGCTCGGAGCGGTGATGACGCTCTACGGCATCTACGTCTGCTACCTGATGCTGCGCCGGCCCGAGGACCTCGCCGTCGAGGAGAACCACGTCTCGTGGGCGCACATGTACAGAATGATGTTCGTCGCGCAAGTTGGGTTCGCGCTGGCGTATTTGCTGTAGCGCCCCGCGTCAGCATGTCGCAAGAATCCGTCGCCAGGCCGGGGCGGATTGCGCTATCGTACTCGTGGAGGATTTGATGATTCGCAAGACCCTGAGGATGCTCGTTGTCGTGATCGCCGCGTCGTTCGCGCTCGGTTCCCTGGTTGAGGCCGCGCAGGCGGAACAGCCGAAGGCGCAGACGAAACAGACAAAGAAAACCACGCGGCGCGCCAAGCACTCCTCGCGCGTGTCTTCGTCCGGCTCGGCCGCGAACTCGAGCTCGGGATCGACGTCGAGCGCCGCCAAAAAGCCGGCGGCGAAGAAGAAGAGCGGCGCCAAGGCGTCGACTGGCGCCAAGTCGAAGTCCACCGCCAGGAAAAAGCCGACAACCAAGCCGCGGTAGTCTCACGCCGTACGGCGTCTTCTTGTCGCTTGACACGGGAGCCGCTGGACCGGATCATTAGGCGAAACAAAGGCGAAGTCGCTTCGTTTTCCTAAGGGTCCGGCATGACATCCTTCCCTCTCCTGTTCGACCTCGCTCGAAAACCTACAACCCGCGACATCGCCAAGGCAGTGCGACACGGCGGCACCGCTGCGCTGACCGAGGCCGAACGGCGCGCCGATCAGGCCCGCTATCAGGAGATCACGTGCCGATCGGCGCTGAACCGCGTCGAAGGCATGCCCTTCAACTGGACGCTGAATCCGTATCGCGGCTGCACGCACGGCTGTCACTACTGCTTCGCGCGCCGGTACCACGTGCAGTTCGAGATGAACGCCGGCGACGAGTTCGCCTCCGTGATCCTCGTGAAGCACAACCTCGTGGACGTGCTGACGCGCGAGCTCGACAAACCGTCGTGGACGCGCGAGCTGGTGGCCTTCGGAACGGCGACCGATCCCTATCAACCGATCGAAGGACACTACAAGCTGAGTCGCGGCGCCATTCAGGCGCTGACGCGCGGTCGAACACCGTTCGGCTTGATCACGAGAAGGGCCCGATGATCGTCCGCGATATCGACGTGCTGGTCGATCAGGCGCGGGCGGCCGGCTGCACGGTCCACATGAGCGTACCGACCGTAGACGAGGACGCGTGGCGTCAGCTCGAGCCGGGGACGGCGCATCCGCTTCAGCGTCTGCGGGCCGTGCGCGCGCTGACCGACGCCGGCGTCAACGCGGGCGTGCTGATGGCGCCGATCGTGCCCGGCTTTTCCTCGTCGCGCGGCAAGCTCGAACGGACGATGAAGGCGATCGCCGATCACGGCGCGCGCTTCGTCGGCTGCAACGTCATGCACCTGCAGGACGGCACGCGCGAGCACTTCATGCGCTTCCTCGAGCGCGACTTCCCGTCGCTGCGGCCGCGCATGGAGAAGCTCTACCGAAAGAAATCCCCGCCTGACGCGTATCGGAAGGAAGTGAAGGCGATGGTCCGCGTGCTGCAGCAGCGGTATGGGATGACGCGGCGCGAAGAGGCGAGCCCGGCGGGTGCCGCGGCCCCGGTACTCGACGACCGGCTCGAAGAGACGCAGGTCGGCTTCGCGTGGTGATCCAGTTGCGTCCCGGCCGGTCGCGGGAAGTTACTGTCTCTGCCTGAGCAACGCGGCGATTCGTTGTTCGGTGGGCGGATGCGTGCTGAACAAGCCCAGCACGCCGGACAGCGACGGTTTGATGATGAACAGGTGCGCCGTCGCCGGGCTGGCGTCGAGCGGGACCATCTTCGATCCCGCTTCGATCTTCTTGAGCGCGCTGACGAGACCGTCCGGGCTCCCGACGAGAGACGCGCCGCCGGCATCGGCGTCGTACTCGCGCGAGCGCGAGATCGCCGACTGGATCAACATCGCCGCGAGCGGCGCGAGGATGATCGTCGCGATCAGCGCGACCGGGTTCATGCCTTCCCGGTCGTCGTCGCGGCTGCCGCCGAAGAACATCGCGAAGCGCGAGACCATCATGATGGCCGCCGCCAGCGTGGCCGCGATCGAGCTCGTCAGGATGTCGCGATGCTTCACGTGCGACAGCTCGTGCGCCAGCACGCCTTCAAGCTCGGTATCGTCGAGAATCTGCAGAATGCCTTCGGTCGCCGCGACGGCGGCATGTTGCGGATTGCGTCCGGTCGCGAACGCGTTCGGCGAGGGATCCGGGATGATGTAGCAGCGCGGCTGCGGCAGGCCGGCGCGCGCGGCGAGGCGGCTCACGATCTGATACAGGCGGTGGTCGGGACCCACCTCCGTCGCGCCGTACGAGCTCAGCACGATCTTGTCGGAAAACCAGTACGAGCCGAAGTTCATCACGACGGCGAAGAAGAAGCCGACGATCATCCCCTGGCCACCGCCCAGCGCCTCGCCGATGAACATCAGCAACGCGCTCAGCGCGCCCAGCAGCAGCGCGGTTTTGGCGACATTCGACATAGTGTTATTTTAATCCTTTAGTTGATCGATCAAGCCGGCGATGAGCGCCGCGCGATCCGGCAGCGTCTCGATGTCGACGTGCTCGTGGATCGCGTGCGCCCCATCGCCGATCGCCCCAAGGCCATCCAAAGTCGGAATCCCGAGCGCGGCCGTGAAGTTACCGTCCGAGCCGCCGCCGGTGCCGCCCTCATCGAGGTCGTGGCCCAACTCCCGCGCGAGCTCCCGCGCCTGTTTATACAGACGCTCGACCTGTGCCGTGCGTTCCAGCGGAGGTCGATCCAGGCCGCCTGTGGCTTCGACGCTCGTGCGAGAATCGACCGGACGGAGTCCGCGAAACGCCGCGTCCACAGCCGCGGCGGCCGCCCTCGTCGGCACGCGCACGTCGACGACGGCGCGCGCTTCATCGGGAATGACATTGGACCGCAGCCCGCCCGAGATCTGAACGACGTTGACGGAAATGCCGTTGGCGAGATCCTGCAGCGCGTTGATGCGCAGGATCTGGTGCGCGAGCTCCTGGACGGCGCTCGCGCCTTTTTGCGGGTCGATGCCCGCATGCGCGGCGACGCCGCGCACGACGACGTGATAACCGCCGCAGCCCTTGCGCGACGTCTTCAGGGCGCCACCGGGTAGCGACGGTTCGAGAACGAAGACCGCGTCGCTGCGCCGCGCCTCATCTTCAATAGCCGCGCGCGATGTGCTGCTGCCCATCTCCTCGTCGGTCGTCCACAACATGACGATGCGGCGCGTGAGCGGCCTGCCGGTTTCGAGGAGCGCGCGCGTCGCCAACATACCGATCGCGAGGCCTGCCTTCATGTCGAACACGCCCGGTCCGTGGAGCCGGCCGTTCGATCGCGCCAGCGGCATGCGATCGAGTTGTCCGACCGGCCACACGGTGTCGAAGTGTCCGAGCAGCAGGACCTGAGACGACCCGCAACCGAATTCGGTCAGCAGATGATCGCCGCGGTCCGGCCGCGACAAACGCGTCACGCGCCCGCCGATCGCGTCGAGCCGTGCAGCCAGCTCGGCGCCGCAACGATCGACGGCGGCCTTGTCGATCGTCGGCGATTCGAGGCGCACGAGCGACTCGATGGTCTCGAGGAGCCAGTCGCGCTCGCTGCGGCAGAAATCGCGCAGACGTATAATCGGATTCATAATCGGAGTGCACCGAGTTGTTATGAGATCTCAGAGCAGGAATAGCCACCGAGACGCGGAGACACAGAGCGCGCGTTACTCTGGTTCCCATCTTCTCCGCGTCTCCGTGTCTCCGTGGCTCATCCTGCTCTGTGTCCTCTGCTCTCTCCGTGTCCTCGGCCAGCAACCTGTCCCGCAGCCATTTCCGCGCGGTGGCCCTTCGCAGCCCGCGAAGCCGTCGCAACCGCCGCCGCCGACGCCACCCGCGTCCACGCCGGCGAAACCCGCGCCCGGACAACGTGAAGCCGCGCCGACTGACGCGATGCTCGGCGTCCCGATCTATCCGAACGCGCAGTTCATCGCGTCGTACGACGCCGGCCGCGGCCAGCGCTACTACATTTTCGGCACTGCCGGGTCATTTGTCGATCTGGTGAATTACTACCGCAACGTGCTGAAGCAGCGCGGCGAGCTCGTGTACGACGTGCCGGGCACCTACGAGTTCGACGTCGGCAAGTTCGACGACGATCGGATGGCGTTTCCGCCGGGCGTGACGATCAAGGATTTTCAGTCCGACGTGTCGGGCGGTTATCCGAATCCCAAGCTCGGCGCTCAGCCCGCCCGGTTCCCGACGATTATTCAGATAGTACCGGTGACGTCCGGGCGATAACCAAGCATCCTGCATAGGTAGCGTCTTACTTCGACGCTAATCAACTGTGAGGTTCGTCAGTCAGGCACGCACGGAGGGCCGCGGAACAGGTCTCAACCGCCGGTCCGTCGTGACATCCAGCTTTCGGCGTTCAACGAGACGCCAGATTGCTTCGCGCGCCTGACTC
>JACPZV010000470.1 GCA_016195295.1 Acidobacteriota bacterium | reverse complement strand
CCTCAACCGTGATGACGCCGTCCTTGCCGACCTTGTCCATGGCTTCGGCGATGATCTTGCCGATGGTTTCGTCGTTGTTCGCCGAAATGGTGCCCACCTGCGCGACCATATTGCCGCTCACCGGCTTCGCCATCTTCTTGATCTCGGCGGTGATGGCTTCAACGGCCTTCTCGATTCCGCGCTTGATGTCCATCGGGTTCGCCCCCGCGACTACGTTCTTGGCGCCTTCGCGATAGATCGCCTGCGCGAGCACCGTAGCCGTCGTCGTGCCGTCGCCGGCGGTATCGGAGGTCTTGCTCGCCACCTCGCGCACCATCTGCGCGCCCATGTTCTCGAGCGGGTCCTTGAGGTCGATTTCCTTGGCCACCGTGACGCCGTCCTTGGTGATGGTCGGCGATCCGAACTTCTTGTCGAGGACGACGTTGCGGCCCTTGGGACCAAGCGTGACCTTGACCGCGTCGGCCAACTGATTGATGCCGCGCAGGACGGCCTGGCGCGCCTGCTCGCCGTACACAATCTGCTTTGCCATTACGTTTGTCTCCTGTACCGCTCAACGTGCACCGGTCAACGCGGTTACTACTTCTTCTTTTTGATCTTGCCGTTGACAACCAGCTTCTTTTTGGTCTCGCCTTCGATGACGGCGAGCACTTCATCCTCTTTCATGATGAGGTACTCCTCGCCGTCGAGCTTGATCTCCTGGCCAGCATACTTGCCGAACAGGATCCTGTCGCCCGCTTTGACGTCGAGGGGAACCCGCTTGCCGTCGTCTTTCGCCTTCCCGTTGCCGGCGGCGATGACCTTGCCCTGCTGCGGCTTCTCTTTGGCGGTGTCCGGGATGATGATGCCGCCAATATGCTGTTCGCCTTCCTCAAGGCGCTGGACAATGATGCGGTCGTGCAGCGGTCTCACGTTCATGCTCTGTTCTCCGTGGCGCTACAGTTGGAGCGCCTCCGAACCACCAACGTGAAGGGGAGTACGCGGCGGTATCCTCCGCCATGCGTCAGCGCCGCGCGAAACCGAGCGGTTCGCCACGCGACAGTGTTCATCGATCGAAGGCTAGGGAATCGATGGTCGTGTGACACGCAGCCCTTCCAGCAGTGCTTTGGTGAGGGCCGGCAGCCAGGTTGACCGCAGAGCTCAGGAAAGCGGAGGCTGCAGTATACCTTGTCTTCTCTCGCGCCGCTTGGAGGTTGGTGGGGTCAGTTTGAAAATCGACGTTGGCGAATCCATGCCTCAACATCGGCTTCTACGATCTGCACAGTCTCAGCTTCCGTTTTTCCCCGCCGCAAGCCGAACGACAGCGGGCTAGCAGATTCCGCTCGACTTGAGGGCTGACGCCGCACGAGGCGCACAACCTTCGCTTCGTGGCTGTTTCCATTAGACATGGGCGGCACGAGCGGTAGAACTTCGATGTCGTACTCGTACTCACCGCTCCGTCGTTCGTGCATGCCCATTGCATCCTCGTTACGTGAGCAATCCGACATGGGGTTGTAACATCAACGGCTGAAATGCCAGCGCCGTGGCCAGGTCGCTGAGCATCGCGGCCCAGTAATTGGCAGAGCTGTAGACGATCCGATCCAAGGCGCCGACCAGAATTCTTCCGGACTGAATGGCCATCAGTTCACCCACTCTATACCCATTCGCCAAACAAGCTGCGCACGCGGTGGTCCTTATGTGAGCTGGCGTCAGCGTCGGCCACGGCTGATCCACACTGAGCCAATACCGCCACTACCCGAATCTGTTAGAGTTCTGTTCGCATGCCATTCGAAGCCCTGGGAATGATCGAGACCAAAGGTCTCATTGGGGCGGTCGAGGCAGCCGACGCGATGGTGAAGACTGCCAACGTCGTGGCCGAAGCCCACGCAGCGCAAACCGACCGCGACCTCACCTCGCGTGCGGAGCGCGCGCGCGCTCCCGCCCGGCAAGCAAGCCGGGGTCGTGCTGGGTGACTTCTCCGAGCACAATCTGCACATCGTGGATGCGGCCGTCGTCGACCAGAGCAATCGCTGCTGGATTCACCTGTGCGCCGTCTAATGTGGCCTTCCCGACGCCTCGGCATCGGCGCGTCGGATTGGACACCGTGATCTCGTAGCGGGTGTCGAGGAACTGCCAGACGATCTGGTACTCCGGCCACGACGACGGGATGCAGGGATCCACGACGAAGGTCGCCCCGCGGCGCCGCAGGCCAAGAATGCTTTCGAGACCTGCGCGATACATCCAGCCAGCGGATCCCGTGTACCAACTCCAGCCTCCGCGTCCGGCATGCGGGGGCCGAGCGTAGACGTCACCGGCGATCACGTACGGCTCAACTTTGTAGCGGGCGACGTCGGACGTCGTTCGGCTGTGGTTCACCGGGTTCAACATGTGAAACAGCTCGACTGCCTCGTCGCCGCTTCCTAACCGGGCCAGGGCCATCACAATCCACACAGCCGCGTGCGTATACTGGCCGCCATTCTCCCGGATGCCGGGCGGGTATCCCTTGATGTAGCCAGGGTCCTGCGCCGACTGATCGAAGGGTGGGTGGAGGAGCAGCAGAACCTGCGAACCGCGCTCGACGAGAGACGTGCGAACCGCATCCATCGCTCGTTCGGCAAAGCGTTGCGGGACCGCCCCGGAGAGCACCGCCCACGACTGTGCAATCGAATCGATTCGGCACTCATCATTTTGTGCGGAGCCCAAGGGTGTGCCGTCATCGTAGTACCCGCGTCGGTACCACTCCCCGTCCCACGACCGTTCGAGCTTGGTCGCGAGACGACGCGCCTCGTTCGTGTACCGGTCGCCCCTGGCGCGATCCCTTCGCGCGTGGCAGAGCGGGGCGAAGCCGCTGAGGACGCTGTGCAGGAAGAAACCCAGCCACGTGCTTTCACCGCGTCCTTTCGCGCCGACGCGGTTCATGCCGTCGTTCCAATCGCCGCTGCCAAAGAGCGGCAGGCCGTGCACTCCGGCCGTGAGGCCCTTCTCGATGGCGCGAACGCAATGCTCGAACAGCGTGCCATCCTCAGAGGAGACGCTCGGTTGGCCGTAGGCCTCTAGCGCGTCTGGTGCCAGCAGCGGCGCCTCCAAGAAAGGCGCTCGCTCGTCGAGGATGTCCATGTTGCCGGTCGTGCGCACGTACTCTACCGCGGCGTACGGAAGCCAAAGCAGGTCGTCGGAGCAACGCGAGCGGAGCCCACGTCCGCTCGGCTCATGCCACCAGTGTTGCACATCGCCTTCGACGAACTGCCGGCCGGCGGCTCGGAGCAGGTGTTCTTTGGCGAGATCGGGCCGCGCCAATAACAGCGCCGTCACGTCCTGCAACTGATCACGAAAGCCGAAGGCTCCGCCTGGCTGGTAGTACCCTGCCCGTGTCCAGAGACGGCAGCTGACGTTCTGATAGAGCAGCCACCGGTTCATTAAGACGTCAAATGAATCGTCCGGCGTACGAATTTGGATCGTCTCGAGCGTGCTGTTCCAGAATGCCTGTACTCTTTGCAGCGCGACAACGGCATCATCGACCGTTCCGTGACGGGCGATCAGCCGCTGTCTCGCTGGCATGAGCGAACGCCACGCGGTGAGCGAACTCGTGGTTATACGCATTGCGCGCGAGGATGGCGCCCGTCTTCCCGTCGCACGTCGTGGTGACATGCGGATGCTGACCGTCCCGCGGCGGTCCCAGCACCCAATCGTTGTAGGCAAAGATGCTCAGACTCCGCGGGGTCGCACTCTCGTTCGCGAGCGTGAGCAGTGACAACTTCACGGGATCCTCGACGTCGACGAACACGCCAAGCTCGTGACGAATGCCTCGTGTCGTGCGCGAAAAGTGCGTGACCCCGGCCGAATGACGCACGACGATTTGGCCGCTCGTAGCGTCCCGTCTCATTGGTCCCGGCGTGGGTGACCACGCGTCCCCTGATTCGTCGTCGCGAACGAACAGAGCCTCGGTCGTCGGGTCCGTGACGGGGTCATTGGCGAACGAGGTGAGGCGATTCTCGCGGCTGTTCCCTGACCAGGTATGCGCGGAGCCTGACGCCGTGACGACGGTGCCAAAGTGGGGGTTCGCGATGACATTCGCCCATGGAAGCGGGGTTTCCTGATCGCCCTCCAGGACGATCGCGTAGGCTCGCCCGTTGTCGGTGAAACCGCCGAGGCCATTCGCCAGCGTCATCGGAGGCGGAGTGATCGGCGCGTCGACACTCGGCAACCCGGTCGAATCCGACGAAGCGGCGGCCCCGAACGCGGGTGGCAGCCGGCTTGTCTGGACCGGATGCGGTTTGGCGAGCTGCGCGCGGAGGTCGCCTCGGTCCCCGCTGAGGACCGCGCGAGCGACCGCTTCAAGCAACAGGCGCTCGGCTTGGGCCATCCGGTCCCCGCGCAGCAGGTACGCGCCGCCAGATCGGTGTTTCCACGTCCTCCAGGGGCCATCGTCGAGGAGCGCGGTGATCTGCGCGTGCACCTCGTCCAAATAGCCGACCGGATGCTCGTTCAGGATGACGACATCGGTGATCAGCCCTTTGAGCCGCCAGTACTCTTGTGCCTGTAGGACTTGACGCACGAGCGGAAGGTCGTCGTCGCCGACGACACGCACGAGCAGAATGGGCAGATCGCCGGAAATACCGTGCGGCCACAGACCGGCCTGACCGAGTTCGCTCGACGCAATCGTGTCGGGACCCGCCCGGAGCGAACCATCCGCGAAGAGCACCCTCGACGCCAGACGGTTAAACAGCAGCGCCTCTTCGTTCGAGATACCCAGATGACGCAAACCGCTCTGCGCGTGAGTGAAGGCGAGTGCGAACGTTCGCGACGCCGCGCTCGGGTCGTGGTACTTCTGGGCGAGCGCTTCCGCAGTTTCCCGGTCCGATGCGATGCCTGTGGCGAAAGACAGGCGCACCTCTGCGCCCGGGACCAGCCTGATGCGCTGGCGGAGGCTGAGGATCGGGTCGAGTACCACGCCAGTCGTTCCTGATAGGGCGCGCCCATCGAGCGCCGCCGGGGCGTCAGTGTCCCGACCGCGACCGAGGAACCGAGCCCGGTCGGTCTCCCATTCGACGGGTCCCTGGGTCCGACCTTCGAGGCTCAGCACGTGCACCGCCCACACGGCCGGCTCACGAGGATCGCGCGGCCGTCGATGGCAGAGCAGCGCCGCGCTGTCGGCCAGGTATTCCGTCTCGAGAAACAGTTTGCCAAATGCCGGATGCGCGAGATCATCGGCCGGGGGAGCCAGGGCGATCTCGGCGTAACTGGTGACATCCATTTCGCGGATCCGTGTGCCCTGATTGACCACCGTCACCCGACGGACTTCCACATCGTCTTCAGTCGACACGGCGATGTCGAGCTGCGTGATCATCTCGTCATCGCGCCGGCGGAACGTGGCCTTTTCCTCGCGAAACGCCACGACGTAATCCTCGGGCTCCTGTGCCGTCGGATGATAGGTCGCCGACCACACAGCCCCACTCCGCACATCGCGCAGGTAGACAAACTCGCTGCCCGGATCGACGGTGGCGTCGCGTCGCGATCTCGTCACGGCGAGACCGCGGCAGAAGCTGCTCCCGCCGCCGGCGTTTGTCACGACCGAGACGTAATTGCCGTTCGACAGGAACTGCGCATGCGGAAAAACGGTGTGTGGCGATCGATAGCGCCGCACGGGCAGGGCGGGCAGCGGCGCGATCACCCGCATTTCATCCAGCGGCCGCGGTTCAATCGTGGGTGTCTGGCGCGGCACGCGCTCTTGCAGCAGCAGCTCGGTCGCCTGCACTCTCGGGTCGGCGTGAAAACGCTTCACCATCGGATCGTCGAGCAGCGCGTTCGCCAGCGCGACGAGCGTCATGCCTTCGTGGTGAGCCAAGTACACCCGGACCACCGCACCTGCGAGGCCGTCCGACGCAGCCGGGGCTTCGTCGTGCTGGTGGGCCTCGCGATTGGTGTAATCGATGGCGTCGAAAAAGCCATAGTCGCCCTCGAGGCCGGCGCCGGCCAACCGTCGCAGGTTGGTCGCGCTTTGCGCGGGATCGATCATCGCGGCGAGCGCCGTCGCGTAGGGAGCCACCACCAGCTCGTCGCCCAGCCCACGCTTCAGACCGAGGCCGGGGATGCCAAAGGCCTTGTACTGATAGGTGTCGTGTCGGTCGACGATGTTGTAGGCGGACTCCGACATCCCCCAGGGCACACCGCGAGCCGTGGCGTAGTCCACCTGGCGGCGCACGACCATTCGACACGATTCATCGAGGAGCGTATCCGGATAGCTCCGCATGACGAGCAGCGGCATCAGGTACTCGAACATCGTGGCGCTCCACGACAGCAGCACCGGCGCCCCCCGGACGCTGGTCACGGATCGTCCCAGATGGAACCAGTGGGATTCAGACACGTCGCCCTTGGCGATCGCGAGAAAGCTGGCCAATCGCGCTTCGGAGGCCAGCTGATCGTAGGACGAAAAATCCGGGCGGCCTGGTCCTTCGGCGTCTGCGAGACGATAGCCGATGGTGAACAGCTGCCGTTGCGGGTCGTAGAGGAATCTAAAGTTCATGCCGTCGAACAAGGCGGCGGCCCGCCTCGCCAGATTGTCGAGGCGTCCTGCCCGCGTCGCGGCTGCGCCGTCTGTCGTGATGCCGGCCGACAGCCGCTGTAACGCCACGGAGAGCGTCAGGAGCGCGCCGGCGAGGTTTCCGCTGTCGACCGTGGAGACGTAAACCGGTGCAAGCGGCACCAGCGTGCGCGTGTCGTACCAGTTCAGCAGGTGTCCTTCGAAACGTTCCAGCCCTTCGACGGTCGTGAGCGTGGCGTCAATCTTGTCAATCAAATCATCAGTGCTGAGGAAGCCGAAGTCGTGAGCCGCGAGTGTCGCCAGGAGCGCCATGCCGATGTTGGTCGGCGACGTGCGGTGGGCAACGTTCAGTGCTGGTACGAGCTGGACGCTGTCGGGCGGGAGGGCGTGATCCTCGGATCCCATGAAGGTCTCAAAGTACCGCCATGTCTTGAGCGCCACCGCGCGAAGAAACTCGCGGTCCTCTGCGCTGGGCACCGCCCGACGGGTCGGCACTGGACGGCTGAGCGCATACGCGATCAGTGGCGCCGCCGCCCAGAGCGCGAGTACCGGCACCGCCACGGGCCGCGCGTGCGGATGCACGAGGAAGACCAGCACGAGGCCGCCGAGCGCGATGCACGGGCTCGCGATCATGTCCTTCACGAACGTGCTGGCGCGCGGTGGGCCGCCGCGATCGGCGCTCGCCGCCGCCGTCTCCCACTCGAGCAATCGGCGTTGCGTGAATCCGAGGCGAGCCAGCGTGACGCTGATCGCGTGCAGCATCTCGTACGCCTGATTGGCGAGGAACGCGAGCTGCAACAACGCACGAGCGACGTCGGTGTTGAGATCTTCGAGGGCGGTTCGCAGGAAGCCATGCCTTGATTGCTCCGGCGCTGGACCGCCGATCAGTTGCACCAGTCGCATGCCAACCGGAAAGGCGAGCGCGGCGAGACCGATCGCTGTCCACGCAACCGGAGCGCCCGGGAGGACGCTCCACCCGAGAAGGAGCACGGCGACGGTCGCCGGCGCCATCAGACTGCGTCGCAGATTGTCGAGAATCTTCCAGCGCGAAATCACAGGCAGGCGATTGCGCTGCACGCCCGAGCGGGTCGGCACGAAGGGAAAGAGCCACCACAGAATCTGCCAGTCGCCGCGGACCCATCGATGCTGGCGGCGCGCGTGCGCGAGGACGCTCGACGGATAGTCGTCGACGACCTCGACATCCGTGACGAGGGCCGTACGAGCATAGAGGCCCTCGAAGAGGTCGTGCGACAGCAACGCGTTCTCGGGCGCGCGCCCTTCGAGCGACGCCACGAACGCGTCGACGTCATAGAGGCCCTTGCCGGTAAAAATGCCTTCGTCGAAGAGATCCTGGTAGACATCCGAGACGGCCGTCGTGTACGGGTCCACGCCGGTATGGCCGGCGTACGTCCGCGCGAAGAGCGACCCGGCCGCGCTGGCCATCGTGACGCTGACTCGAGGCTGCAGAATCCCGTAGCCCTCCGTGACGCGGCCGACGCGTGCGTCGAAGCGCGGACGGTTCAGCGGATGCGCGATGATGCCGATGAGCTGTTTCGCCGCGTCCCGCGGCAGCCGGGTGTCGGAGTCGAGCGTGATGCAGTACCGCACCGCCGCGAGGATGGCCAGCTCCCCGATCTGGACCGTGAAGCTCGTGTCCGACGCGCCTCTGAGCAAACGATTGAATTCCTCGATCTTTCCGCGTTTGCGCTCCCACCCGATCCACGCGTGCTCCCGAGCGTTCCAGCGCCGTGCGCGATGGAACAGAAAGAACCGATCGGCATGTTCAGGGCCGAACCGTCGATTGAGATCCTCGACCCCGGCGCGAGCCGCCGACAGCAGCGGGGCGTCCTCGGGCAACTCGCGTGCGTCGGCGTCCGTGAAATCGCTGAGGATCGCGAAATGGATGCACGGATCGAGGTTGCCAAGCGCGAGCACCTCGACGTGCTCCAACAGCGCCGCCACCGAGGCAGTGCTCGTCAGCATGGTGGGCACCACGACCATCGTGCGTGCGTCGTCTGGAATGCGATCGGCGAAGTCGAGGCGAGGCAGGCGACGAGGCGGAATCGCCCATGCGATCACGCGTTGAGCGAGCGCGATCCCGATGTCAGCCGCCGGCATCAGCAGGAGCAGCACCGTAACCACCAGGGCGCGTGCGGAGCCGCCCTCATGCCGAACGTACGCCGCGTTTCCGGTCAGCAACAGGGCCGTCACGACCGCGATCGGTCCCAAATAGACAAGCGTCGCGTGCGCGAACACCAGACGTCTCACCCGGTTCCCGACTCGAGGTCGATACGCGACGTCGGCTTCAAGGTCGCGCCGCCCTTGATCGATGAGGTGGTACCCGACATGGGCGGCCCGGTCGGAGGGTGAGCCGCTCGCGGCCGCCTGCCGGGCGCTTTCCACTGCCCTCAGTGCAACCCTCACTTGGGCGTCTCCGCTCGAAGCCGCGAGTTCCTCAACCGCCTGGCGCTGGCGATCCCGACTCAGAAAGTCCATCCGTCCGTACGCACCGGCGGGGTCGCGCTGCAGCACCTGCTCGACCAGGCTCACAGACTCGAAATACTGGCGCCAATCGAGCACGGAGCAGAGGCGCAGGCTCCTGATGGCATTGCCTACGGACACCTGGGCGGCCGCCTGGCGTTGGTGTTCGCCGCGAATCGCGTCCTCGGCGGTCGTCTGCTGTGTCGCCAAGTGTTTCTCGATGGCCGCGTGGACCAACGACAGCCGAACACCGTACTCACGCACGCGATGCAGCAGATGGACGACAGAGGCCATGTGGAGGATCGACGGCAGCGGTCGTGCGGCGTCTTCCGCGCCCTGTTCGATTTGTGACACATACTCGTCGGCCGCGCGGCGCGCGTGGCGCGCCTCCAACATTTCTGCAGCCAGACGCCTCAGATTTTCGATGAGCGCGAGCTTCAGCATGCTCGGCCAGGCCCAGAGCTCGCCAATCGTCAACGGGGCGACGCGTTGGTAGCTGTTGACGAACACGGCGAGTTGCTGACGGTCGATCCGGCTGTCGCTGTGACGCACCAGCTCGACGGCCATCGCGTAAATACGCGCGTGACCCGCTTGGTCACGCGACGCGAGCGTGGGAAGGTGCCGGTAGTAGGTGCGGGGAAGATGCTGGTGGATATCTCTGATTTCCGAGGTCACCAGATAGAAGTTATCGAGCAGCCATTCCGCCGCGGCGGTGACAAATTGCCCGGTCCGCACATCGTCAGCCAGGGTTCGATAGGCTTCACGCAGCACGCGGCCGTTATCGTCGAATCGTGGAAAGATGTCGCGTGCACGCCGTCGCGGGTTCGGGTCCACGGTGAAGCTCGCGGCGAGCGCCAACGCACGCTCTTCCAGTCGCTCGATGCTGAGCAACTCGGCGCGAAACGGTTTGTCCGGCGACCGCGCCTTGGTGTGCGACAACCGACTGAGGAGTCTGTTCATCGGCGCAAGATGGCGTACACGATCGCCGCGATGATGGCCAGCACTGGCGCCAGTATCAGGAATTTGCGGCAAACGGCACGTTCGGGCGCCACACCTCGCGCATGCCACGCGGCCCAGCGCGCCTCGAACGCCGCGTCGAGAGGGACCGGTGCGGCGGAGTGGTCGCGTGTGTCGACCGGAGATTCAGCGATCGATTCGTTGCGTGCCATGAAACCCTGAGAGATGTGCTTTGGTGAAGGTGTGGCCAGCGCTGCCGCAGGTCTCAGGAAAGCGAGAGCGCTAGTATACCTCTCAATCGAACAGGGCTTTTCATCGGTCACGCGTGCGCGTGGCCGACGGTGTATAGTGGATCCTGTTATCCAGAACTGAGCCCGCCAGCGTTCGAGTAGTGCCCCTTCCTGATCACTGATGGGTGCGCGCCGACCGGCCCAACTTTGGCCCGTGTCGAGCGCATGACGCGCCCGACACTCGAAATTCAGGATCTGTCGCGACGGTCGCCACTGACGTCGATCGACGTGCCGGATCTCACCGAGACGCACACGAATCGGGGCGACAGATGTCTGAACGAAACGGCGATCGCGCCAGATTTCAGAAGGACCGGAAACGCAAGCTGCGTCGTCGCCAGCGCATCCAAGAATTGTTCAAGGCGCTCCGCAGACAGTCACTGACGCCCGTCGGCCCCTCAGTGCATCTGCTGGATGCGCGCGAAGCACCCCGACGGGAAGTCGCGCGGCAGAAGAAAGAAGCGGCGAACAAAGCCGCCGTCGGACCCCGCGCGTGAATAGGCATGTTGCCGGTGACGACGCAGGTGCAGGTCGGTTGGCGCCGACGGCCTGCCCGTTTTGTCGGTCGTCACAGATCACGACGGCGAGCGAAAAGGTAGAGAGGTAGACTCGTCCACCTATTGGCGGTGCGAGACGTGCGGTCAAGTGTGGAATGTCGGACGGCTCCGGGCGTCTCCTCGCCATGGCTACGAAGGGCGTTGACATGAGTGCTGGTGTGGTGGTCGCGGACTGGATCAAGCGGATCGCGGATGACGAGCGAAAGCGAGACGCGGTGCGTGTCCGGGAGGAGGAGGCGGCCGCTCGAAAGGCTGACCTCGTCCGTCTGAACGGTCGGCGACTCATCGATGAACTCCGTGCGACGGTCACGCGTGACGTCGAGGCCTTCCGGGAAGAGTTTGCGGGAGACCGCACGCGCGATATCGTCTTGGAAGCCACGGAACCCGACGGCGGGTTCGCGGTCCGCAAGCCGGCAGCTCCAGCCGTCTCCCTCACGGTCGCGCCACATCTGGACGCCGCAGCGATGGGCTGCCACTACCGGTTCACGCCGACGAACGGCATGCCGCCGCGTGAGGATCGCTTCGAACTGGTGTTTGCCGGTGACGAAGGGCCAGCACTGCAGATCAAGCACCGCGGGACGGGGCAGGTGTTTGCGACTGCCGATGCGCTCTCTGAATTTCTGCTCGTCCCCGTATTTACGGGCCGTCCTCGTTAATCGACGAGCCCTGGAGCTATTCCGATGCCGTCACATGCCGATCGGGTCCAGCGTCACGACGAACACGCCGATCCTAGGCAAGAGCCGCCGTTGACGCAGCCTCGCCACGTGGAGCGCGCGCCTGAGGAAGTAGTCGTCCGTCGTTGAGCCTTCACCCTACCATTCGGTATTGCAACGCCTCGGCGAGATGGGGCGCTTCGATGCTGTCGCTGCTGGCGAGGTCTGCAATGGTGCGAGCGACCTTCAGCACGCGGTCGTAACCACGCGCGCTGAGCGCGAGGCGGTGAATCGCGGTTTCGAGAAGACGTGTGCTGTCTTTGTCGAGCCGGCAGTGATGATGAAGTGCACGGCCGGATAGCCCGGCATTCACGCGCACGGTGCCGTCGCCAAAGTGGGCCGTCTGACGCGCTCGCGCGGCGACGACGCGCTCGCGAACCGCGGCGGAACTTTCCCCAACAGGGCCGTCGGTCAGAGTGCTCACGGGCAGTGCAGGTACTTCAACGATCAGATCGATCCGATCGCGGAGTGGGCCTGAGAGCCGGTTGCGATATCGCTGGACTTGCGGTGGCGTGCAGCGACATTCGTGCAGCGGGTCGCCCAGGAAGCCACACATGCACGGATTCATCGCGCCCGCCAGCATGAAGCGCGCTGGGAACACCGCCGAGCGTGCGGCTCGCGCGACCGTGACCGAGCCTTCTTCCAGCGGTTGACGGAGCACTTCGAGCACGTGGCG
>JACPZV010000500.1 GCA_016195295.1 Acidobacteriota bacterium | reverse complement strand
TTGGCGTAGACGACGGGCGCGGTGACGTCGCCGGAGGCGGAGTACGCGTGAAACGCGGGTCCGGTGTCGCGCGCCGAGAACGGGTCGCCCTCCACCGCCGCCTCCGTCATGGCCGCGCGCCACGGCGTCGGCGCGGTCATGTCCACCCGCACGTCGATCCCGTACGGCAGCAGCACCTGGTGCTCGACAATCTCGACCTGCTCCAGGCCGTACTCGCGCCAGCGATCGCGGACGCCGTCGGCCAGGAGCCGATCGCGCGGCGAGCCGGCCATGTGCGGCTCGGCGGTCAGCCACGCGTGCAGTTGATCGCGCCGCGTTCGGTACTCGTCCAGCATCGCGCGCACGGGCGCCTGCGATCCGGTCAGCGCGGCGACGGCGGCCTTTTGCGTGATCGACGTGACGTTCGACGTCGTGTGGCTCTGAATCGCGCCGGCCGCCGCAATCACATTCGCGGGTCCCACGGCCCAGCCGCAGCGCCAGCCCGTCATCGCGTACGCTTTCGACGCCGACCCGCACAACACGGTCAGGTCGCGGCATCTGTCCGCCAACACCCGCGGGAGATTGTGCGGGACCGGGTCGTAGATCAGTTTCTCGTAACACAGGTCGACGATGATCCAGATGTCCTGCCGCAAGGCGACGTCGGCGATGGCGGCGAGGTCCGCCTCCGAGATGAGCGCCCCCGTCGGATTGCACGGCGAGTTCACAAGAATCCCGCGCGTCTTGGGCGTGACCGCATTCAGAATCGCGTTGGCGCGGATCGCGAACCCTTCCTCGGCGTGGGTCCGGACCAGGACCGGCGCCGCGTCGGCCAGTTTGATTTGCTCGGTCAGCGTGGGCCAGTACGGCGCGTGAGTAATGACTTCGTCGCCCGGCCCGAACAGCGCGAGCGTCGCGTTGTCCAGCGCCTGTTTCCCGCCGGCCGTCACGATGACTTCCGACTCCGTGTAGTCGACGCCGTAGTCCGCGCGGTAGCGATCGCCGATCGCGCGCCGCAGATCGGCGATGCCGGATGACGGCGTGTATCTCGTGAAGTTCTGATCCAACGCCGCGTGCGCCGCCGCCTTGATAGCGTCGGGCGTCGGGAAATCCGGCTCGCCCGCGCCAAAGTCGATGACCTCCACGCCTTCGCGGCGCAGGCGGTCGACCGTCGCGGTCACTTTCATCGTGGGCGATCCCGCTATTCGTCGTGTGCGATCCGCAAGCTTCGTCATCGGGTCCTCGTCGTCGACACTTTTTCCCGCAGACGCTCCTCGACGAGTTCCGGTACCAGACCGTGCACGCGTCCGCCCAGGGAAAAGACTTCCTTAATCAGCCGCGAGCTGATGTACGTGTACTGCTCGGCCGGCATCATGAAGACGGTCTCGATCTTCGCGTTGAGCCGCTGATTCATCAGCGCCATCTGGAATTCGAACTCGAAGTCGGACACCGCGCGCAGGCCGCGCACGATGACCTGCGCCTGCCGCCGCTCCACGTAGTCCACCAGCAGGCCGCCGAAGGTGTCCACCTCGACCTTCGGATGCGCCTTGAACACGGCGCGCGCAATCTCGACGCGCTCGTCCACGCTGAACAGCGGGGCTTTCTCCGCGTTCACCAGCATCGCCACGATGATGCGATCGAACAGCCGCGCGCCACGCGTGATGATGTCGACGTGGCCGTTGGTGAGCGGATCGAACGAACCCGGATATACGGCGAGCGTGGGCATGTGAAAAGTTAGAAGTGGGACCTTCTGACTTCGTAGAACGTCAGGGCCGAATCGCCGCTCGTGACCTCGCGCACCTGGCGCGCCGGCCCGGCCGCGTCCGGCGCGCTCCAGCGTCGCGCATGTTCCAGCACGACGATCCCCTCTGGTGCCAGCACTTCCCCGGCGGCGGCAATCACGTCGCCAATCCGGTCGGCGTCGCCGCGCCTCGACTCGTAGGGTGGATCCAGCAGCACGATATCGAACCGGGAGGCAGCCGCGCGCAGGTCCACGAGCGCGCGATCGACGTGTCCGCGGATGATAGCATAGCCGCTCGTCACGCCGCAGTGCGCGAGGTTCTCGGCGATGAGCGCCCCCGCCCGTCGATCGCGGTCGACGAACGTCACCGTCGCCGCCCCGCGACTCAACGCCTCGATGCCCAGCGCGCCCGTACCTGCATACCCGTCGAAGACGCGCGCCCCAACGATCCGTGGCGTGAGGATGTTGAACAACGTCTCGCGGAGTTTGTCGGAGGTCGGGCGCAGGCCCTCCCACGCGGGCGCCTTCAGTCGACGGCCTTTCAGCGATCCGGCAATCACGCGCATCTTGTCAAACCTACCTGCCACACATGCCTACACGCCCCACCTGCCTTACCCGCCCTACTCGCCCCACCCGACCTACCTGCCCTACCCGACCTCTACCAACTTGAACCGCTGCGCCCAGTTCGCCAGGAGCGTCTCGATCGCCGCGGGCGGCGGCGCCTCCGCGGCAAACCAGCGGCCCGCTTCCTGCTGGGCGAGATCGAGGATCTCGCGGTCGCGCACGAGATCGATCGTGCGAAACGTCGGCACGCCGGCCTGCCGCGTGCCGAAGAAATCGCCCGGCCCGCGGAGTCGGAGATCTCGCTCCGCAATCTCGAACCCATCCGTGGTGTCCGTCATCGCTTTCAAGCGCTCGCGCGCCTCGTCTGAAAGCGGCGACTGGTACAGCAGAAAGCAGTACGACTGGTGGCGATCGCGGCCGACGCGCCCTCGAAGCTGATGCAACTGCGACAGGCCGAACCGTTCCGCATGTTCCACGATCATCACACTCGCATTGGCGACGTCGACGCCCACTTCGACGACGGTGGTCGAAACGAGCACGTGGAGCTCACCTCCAGCAAACGCTTTCATCACACGATCCTTCGCGTCCGCCTTCATACGGCCGTGCAGTAATCCGACCCTGAACTCTGGGAACACTTCCTGAGCGAGGTGGTCGGCCATCTCCGTCGCGGCTTTCAGGTCGACCTTCTCGGACTCCTCGACGAGCGGATAGATCACGTACACCTGCCGGCCGGCGTCGAGCTGCGCGCGCACGAACTGGTACACGTCCTCGCGTCGCGATTCAGGCTTCGCCGTCGTTTTGATCGCCAGTCGTCCGGCCGGCAACTCGCGGATGACCGACACGTCCAGATCGCCGTACAGCGTCAGCGCCAGCGTGCGCGGAATCGGCGTCGCCGTCATCACGAGCGCATCCGGCGCCAGCCCCTTCGTTCTGAGTGTCGCCCGCTGCAGCACGCCAAACCGATGCTGCTCGTCTATGACGATCAGACCGAGCCGCTTGAACTGCACGCTGCCCTGCACGAGCGCGTGCGTGCCGACGACCAGATGGCAGGCGCCCGATTCGATTTCGGCGAGTAACGTCCGTCGCGCCGCGCTGGGCGTCGAGCCCGTCAGCAGCGTTACGCGAAAACGCGACGGTTGCAGCAGACGGGCGATGTTGAAGAAATGCTGCTCGGCGAGAATCTCGGTCGGCGCCATGAACGCTACCTGCAAGCCGTTCTCCATCGCGACGAGCGCCGCGAGCAGCGCCACGATCGTCTTGCCCGCGCCGACGTCACCTTGCAGGAGCCGGTTCATCGGGTGTGGCCGCTGCATGTCGTCGACGATGGCCTTCAGCGCCTGCTTCTGGCCGTTGGTGAGCTTGAAGGGAAGCACGGCGCGCGCGGACTCGCGAATGCGATCGTCGACACGCACGACCACCGGCTTGCGTTCGGCCGCAGCGGATTCCCTTCGCGCGAAGACCCCGACCTGAAACAGAAACGCTTCCTCGAAGATCAGCCGCTGCTGGGCCGGCGTCGCGAATCGATTCAGCGCCTCGATCGACGCGTCGTCCGGCGGAAAGTGCGCGGCCAGGAGCGCCGCCTTCTTCGAAGGCAACCGCAACCTCGCGCGGACTTCGTCCGGCACGTGATCGGGGACCTCCGCAGGCAACTTCTGCAGCGCTTCGTGCACCAGCCGGCGCTGCATCTTCGGCGTGACGGCTCCGGTTTTCTCGTACACCGGCACGATGCGCCCCGTGTGAATCGTCTCGCCATCCTCCTCGTCTACGATTTCGTACTGGGGATTCGTCAGCTGCAGTCCACCGTGCCCGCGCATTTCCACGGAGCCGAACAGCACGACATGCTGGCCGCGCACGAACACGTCTCGGAGGAACGGCTGATTGAGCCAGATGACCCGCAGCGTCGCGCTCCCATCGTCGACCGCGGCCTCGAAGATCTTGAATCCCGGCCGTCGAGTGGATCGCAACCCGCAGCTTAAGATCCGCCCCGCGATGGACGCGGTCTGCCCCGGCTTCAGCGCCGCAATAGGTTGAAGGTGACTCCGATCTTCGTACCGGATTGGAAATCGGTACAGGAGATCCTCGAGCGTGGCAAGACCCGCATGCTGGAGGTCGGCGGCGCGACGAGGACCGACGCCCTTGAGAAACCGCAAAGGCGTCGCGAGCACCTCGTCTGGGGTCACTGCACGATTATCGCCTGACCGCGCAGGACCTGGATCTCGCGGATTCGGGCCGGCAGCGCGAACGGATCATCGAGACTGATCCCTGCCGGCTTTTCCGGCGTGCGTGAGTAATAGCTGACAATCTCCTGCAGCAGGAGCTTTGGGATCGGGACGCCGTTGATCCGCGTCGACTCGAGTTCGAATCGGCCCACCCCCTGGCTGGTCTTCAGGACGCCCGTCGCCGTCACCGGCAGCCGGCCGAAGAGGTAGTTGACGGGATCGAGCAGGCTCGTCGGGTTCTTTTCCTTGCGCACGGCATCGAGATCGACGATGGCCTTGCCGGTCAGACGCCCGGTGCCGTGGATCGTCACCGACGGATTCACCACGCCGACCGGCAACTGCTCCTTCGCGTCGTAGGCGAGGTACGCGTTCACCTCGCTCTCGGTCACAGTGGTACGGTGCGTCGCTGCATCGGCGCGTTCGCCGCGCGCCGTGATCGTCGCGACTTTCTGCCGCAGCAGCTCCGCGTCCCGCCGGGAGGGCGGCGCATTTCCGCCCACTGGAGCCACGGCCAGCGTGAGCGCGGCCACGAGGACGCCGGCCCTCATTGTTTGGGACGATTCGCCTGACGGGCGCGGGTGACCAGGTCGAGCTTGCGGCGCTCCATGTTCTCTTCGAACACACGGAACTTGGCTTGCTGCTGGACGTCGAGCACCTGATCGACAGCGTCCAAGGCCTTCTGGATGTCGGCGGCCGACATCGTGTCGAGGTCCGCGAGCGTCTTGAGCCGCTCACGGATCTGGGGCTCCTCGATCGGCGGCGTGTTCAGCAGGCGGCGCAGGTCGTTCACGACGCGGGTGTGCTGTTGGAGGCTCTGGCGGCGGAGATCCTGAAGCGTCTTGTACCGCGTGAGAAAGCGCGCGAACTGCTCGTCGGTGATGTTGAGCTGCTGTTGTGCCTGCATCAGCGCGTAGCCGTCGAACATGCGTTGAATCTCGGCGGGCGACACGCCCACTTCGTCGGCGCCTGGCGCCGCCGGTCCCGCGCGACCGCCCTGCCGCCCTCCTTGCCCGACGAGCACGACACCGGAGAGTGCCACGGCGCCGCACGCCGCGAACAATCGAATCGTCGTCTTCATGCGTTCATGCGACCGTCCCGATTATCGCGTTAGTTGCTGGCCCGCGCCATCTCTTCCTTGAGCAGCCGCCCCAGCTCACGCAGTTCGCCGTCCGTCAGGTGCGTCACCGCGTGTTCCGCGCTGCCGTGCGCCGTCAGCCCCGCCTCTCCGGCCGTCTCCCAGTTCAGGTCGGGCGTGAGATCGACCACAAGATCCAGCGACGGATCATCGAGGGCCTCGAACGTGTCGACATTCGCGACGAACTGCGCAGCGGTCCGAGGCGGCGCCGTCCACCGCGGCGCGAGTATCAACGCCGCCACGACGGCCACGCCCGCGGCGGCGGGAACGATGAGACGCGGCCAGGT
>JACPZV010000031.1 GCA_016195295.1 Acidobacteriota bacterium | reverse complement strand
TGCGCGAGTATCAGCAGCTGAAAACCGATGCCGACGCCGTGCCGCTCGCGACACGGGAGTTCAGCCGCAGCGATCGACTGTTGATCCGAGTGCCGGCCTACGGTCCGGCTGGCACGACGCCCGCGCTGAACGTCCATCTGCTCAATCGCGCGGGCTCGCCCATGACAGCACTCCAGGCAACTCCGGCGCCCGCCGCCGGAACGCAGCAGATTGATCTGCCGCTGTCCGGCCTTGCGCCAGGCGAGTACCTCGTCGAAATCAAGTCCAGCGACGCCGGCGGCGAGACGAAGGAGCTGGTCGGCTTCCGCGTCACCGGCTGATCGCCACCGATATGCGTGTCATCTGGTTGGCCGCGTTCGCGACCCTCTGGTGGATGTCGTCCGCGCCCGGCGATCGCGCGTTTGCGGTCTCCAATCCGCAATCCGCAATCCGCAATCCGCAATCCCACTTGGTCCAACTGGACATCATCGTCTCGGACGCCCGCGGCCGCGTCGTCTCCGATCTCACGCCCGCGGACTTCGAACTGCGCGAAGAGGGCACGCCGCAAGTGATCGAGCAGCTTCGATTTGTCCAGGCCGCCGGCGGCGGCGACCCGCGTCTGTTCTCCGTCTTCCTCGACGAGTACCACGTCAGCCGCGGCGAGAACACCGACCGCGCGCGCGCGGCCGTGACGCAGTTTGTCGAACGGGAAGTGGGCTCCAGCGATCTCATCGTCGTGATGAAGCCGCTCGACTCGCTGTTGACGATTCAGCTCACGCACGATCGCGACGCCGTCCGCCGCGTCCTGGAGAGCTTCGAAGGCCGCAGGGGCGACTACGAGCCGCGCAATGCGTACGAGAAAAATTACTTTGCCGGTACGCCGGCGCGGATTGAGTCGGCGCGCAACCAGGTGGCGCTGTCGGCCCTCAACGCGCTCGCCGTTCACCTGGGCGCGCTGACCGATCGCCGCAAGACGCTCGTCCTCGTCTCTGAGGGGATCGGACGCGCCGAGCGTCGCCGCGGACAGGAGTTTTTGCCCTCGCTCGAGACGGTCATTCGCTCCGCGAATCGTGCGAACGTGTCGGTGTATCCAGTCGATCCTGAAGCGTCTGCCGCAGACGACCCCGGTGGCGCCGCGCTGCGCACGCTCGCGGGCGAGACCGACGGTCTGCTGATCGACGGCGATCTTCTCGGCGGACTGAGCCGTGCCGCCGCCGATTCGAAGGCGTACTACCTGCTGGCCTATCGCTCGATGCGTCCTGACGATGGGAAATTTCATGCGGTACAGGTGCAAGCCAAACGTCCGGGTCTGCAGCTGCGAGCACGCAAGGGCTACTGGGCGCCGTCGCCAGACGATGCGCTCCGCGCCGAAGTGCTGGCGAAGATCAACGCGCCGAAGCCGGCGGCGCCGCTGGAGCCGGCGCCGCACGTCAGCACGCTGATCCGTCCGTGGTTCGGCATGGACCGCGGGGACGCGGGGCGCACACGCGTGACATTCGTGTGGGAGCCGGCGACACGAGTCCCCGGCGATCGCTCGCGGCGCGTGCCGTCGCGTCTCGTTCTCACGGCGCTCGCGCCGGACGGCGAGGTGCTGTTCGAAGGCCCGGTGTCGCCGACGGGTCCCGCGACCGTTGACGAACCGGGCGCGACGGCGGCGCGCGCGTTGTTCGAGACGCCGCCGGGACGGCTGCGGCTGCGCATGTCGATTCAGGACGCCGGGGCGCAGGTATTGGATCAGGACGTGCGCGAGCTCGCCGTCCGCGATCTGCATGCTGGCGTCGTCATCAGTACGCCGGAAGTGCTTCGCGCCCGCACGGCGAGGGAATTCCGCTCGATCGATACGGTCGCGGCGGTGCCGGTCGCGTCGCGCGACTTCAGCCGGACCGAGACGCTGCTGATCCGCTTTCACGCGTCAGGTTCATCGAGCGAACGACCCGCGCTGTCGGCGAGACTCCTCGGTCGGATGGGACAGGTGATGCGCGATCTCCCGGTCACGCCGGCCGCCACGCCGGACGGCGAGAACACGATCGATCTGTCGCTCGCCGGGCTGGCTTCTGGCGAGTACGCGATCGAAGTGACCGCGAAGAGCGCGGCGGGCGAAGCGACAGATCGGATCACGTTTCGCGTAACGAGCTAAAGCGTCGAGGAGCTGGAGTTGGCTGTGACCACATCGCCGTTCGTGCGGGACTTGATGGCTGACCTGAAAGCGAAGAACCCGGCCGAACCCGAGTTCCATCAGGCCGTCCAGGAAGTCGTCGAATCGCTCGACCTCGTGCTCGAGCGGCGTCCCGAGTACCGCAGCGCGCGCATCATCGAACGAATGGTCGAACCGGAGCGCGTGCTGATGTTCCGCGTGCCGTGGCAGGACGATCAGGGCCGCGTGCACATCAATCGAGGCTTCCGGATCGAAATGAACAGCGCGATCGGTCCCTACAAGGGCGGCCTCCGCTTTCACGCGTCCGTGAATCTCGGCATTCTCAAGTTTCTGGCGTTCGAGCAGGTCCTCAAGAACTCACTGACCACGCTGCCGATGGGCGGCGGGAAGGGCGGGTCGGATTTCGATCCCAAGGGCAAGAGCGACAACGAAGTGATGCGGTTCTGCCAGAGCTTCATGATTGAGCTCTGCCATCACATCGGGCCCACCACGGACGTTCCCGCGGGCGACATCGGCGTCGGCGGACGTGAGATTGGGTTTCTCTTCGGTCAGTACAAGCGGCTGCGCAACGAATTCACGGGCGTGCTGACCGGAAAGGGCCTCAACTGGGGCGGCTCGCTGATTCGTCTGGAGGCGACGGGCTACGGCGCCGTGTACTTCGCGTCGGAAATGCTTGGCACGCGAAACCAAACGCTCGAGGGGAAAGTGTGTCTGGTGTCGGGCAGCGGGAACGTGGCGCAGTACACCGTGGAGAAGCTGCTGCAGCTTGGCGCGAAAGTCGTCACGCTGTCTGATTCGAACGGCTACATCCTGGACGAGGCGGGCGTCACGGCGGAGAAACTTCACTTCGTGATGGATCTGAAGAACGTGCGCCGCGGCCGGATCAAGGAGTACGCGGACAAGTTCAAAGGCGTCGTCTACACGCCCGGAGATCCGAAGCTGGATTACAACCCGCTGTGGACGCACAAGGCGCAGTGCGCGTTTCCCTGCGCCACGCAGAATGAAATCGGCGTCAAGGACGCGGCGAACCTCGTGAAGAACGGCGTCTACGTCGTGTCGGAAGGCGCCAACATGCCGACGGTCCTGGACGGCGTGCGGCAGTTCCTCGACGCGAAGATCCTGTTCGGGCCGGCCAAGGCGGCCAACGCCGGCGGCGTGGCGACGTCGGGTCTCGAGATGTCGCAGAACAGCATGCGGCTGTCGTGGACGCGCGAGGAAGTCGACGACCGGCTGCACAAGATCATGAAGGCGATTCACCGCAACTGCCGCGAGACGGCCGACGCGTTCGGCACGCCGGGCAATTACGTCAACGGCGCGAATATCGCCGGCTTCCTGAAGGTGGCCGATGCGATGATGGATCAGGGACTGGTCTGAATCGCTTCTCCGATCTCGCGCGCTTCCGCGTTCACGACATCCTGCTCGTCTCGAGCCTGTACGACTCGTTCATCCTCGCGGAGGATGGCGAGCTGCAGGAGGTGATCCTCAAGGAGTTCCTCGACCTCAACGTCCGGCACACGCCCGGAATCACACATGTCTCGACGGCAGACGAGGCCGTCTCCCTCGCCCGGGATCACGCCCGCTACAACCTGATCATCGCGTCGACGTTTCTCGGTGACGTGACGGCGGAGGATCTCGCCCGGCGCCTGCGCGAGGCCGGGATCGAGACGCCGGTCGTCGTCCTCGCGTACGACATGCGCGAGGTTGGCCAGATGGCCACCGCGGCGACGCCTTCGTCTATCGATCGGATCTTTCTCTGGCAAGGCGACGTGACGCTGGTGCCGGCCATCGTGAAGTACATCGAGGATCGGCGCAACGTCGCGCACGACACCGGCGTTCTTGGCGTGCAGGCGATTCTCGTCATCGAGGACAACGTCCGCTACTACTCGTCGTTCCTGCCGACGATCTACACCGAGCTGATGCACCACGCGCACAACCTCGTGCCTGAGGGCGTGAACCTGTTGCACAAGCTGATGCGGCTTCAGGCGCAGCCCAAGATTCTGCTCTGCGGATCGTACGAGGAAGCGTGGCAGGACTTCGATCGCTACGACGAGAACATCCTCGGCGTGATTTCGGACATCGAGTTTCCGCGCGGCGGCGTGGTGGCGCGCGACGCGGGACTCGACTTCGCGCGGCGCGTGCGCGAGCGGCAGCCGGACGTTCCGGTCATGCTTCAATCGAGCCGGGCCGAGAATCAGACGCTCGCGCGATCGGCGGGCGCGGCGTTTCTGCAGAAAGGTTCGCCGACGCTGCTGCAGCAGCTGCGCCGGTTCATGGTCGAGCAGCTCGGGTTCGGCGACTTCGTCTTCAGCATGCCGGACGGCCGCGAGGTGGGGCGCGCCCACGATCTGCGCGAGCTCGAAGCGCTGCTGGCCTCCGCGCCGGCCGAGTGCGTGGCGTATCACGCCGAGCGCAATCACTTCTCGAAGTGGTTCAAGGCGCGCACCGAGTTCGCGCTGGCGCACGAGGTGCGGCCGCGCAAGGTGTCCGACTTCCAGACCGTCGATCATCTGCGCAACGAAATTCTGCGTGCCATCCGCGACTACCGCGAGCGCACGCGTCGCGGCGTCGTCGTCGATTTCGATCGCGCGACGTTCAACCCGCAGACGACGTTCTGTCGCATGGGCGGCGGATCGCTCGGCGGCAAGGCGCGCGGACTGGCGTTCGTCGATCTCCTGCTCAGCGAGTCGCGCATTGCGGAACAGTTTCCAGGAACGACCGTCGGCGTGCCCTCGTCTGTGGTGCTCGGCGCCGACGTGTTCGACGAGTTTCTCGTGCACAACCGATTGCGCGATTTCGCGCTCGACAGCACGAATGAGGCGGACATCGAGCGGCGGTTCGTGGAGGCGGAGCTGCCGGCGGCGGTCGCGCGGGATTTGCGGGCGCTGGTCGGGTCGATCCGCTATCCGCTCGCCGTACGATCGTCGAGCCTGCTCGAAGACTCGCAGTACCAGCCGTTCGCGGGCATCTACGACACGTTCATGCTGCCAAACGATCACGGGCGCGCCGACGTGCGCCTGCGGCAGCTTCTGACGGCGATCACGCGCGTCTACGCGTCGACGTTCAGCCTCGCGGCGAAGCGCTATTTTGCCGGCGGCCCGTACCGGCTCGAAGAAGAGAAGATGGCGGTCGTGCTGCAGCGCATCGTCGGCACGGCGCACGGCACGCGGTTCTATCCGGACTTCGCGGGCGTCGGCCGCTCCTACAACTACTATCCGCTGCCGCCCATGAAGTCTGAAGACGGCGTTGCGGCTGTCGCGCTCGGCCTTGGCGAAGCCGTCGTCGGCGGCGACCCGTGCTTCCGGTTTTGCCCGCGGTATCCCCGGCACATCGTGCAGTTTTCGACGGTGACCGACACGCTGGCCAACGCGCAGCGCGAGTTCTACGCGCTCGAGCTCGGACGCAAGGACAGCACGAGCCCCTTCTCGCCCGAGCGCTTTCCGCTGAGCGCGGCGGAGCAGGACGGCACGCTCGCGCGTGTCGGCTCGACGTACTCGCCGGAGAACGATGCGATTTACGACGGCGTGTCGCGCGCCGGCGTGCGGTTGGTGACGTTCGCGCCGGTGCTGAAGCACGGCGTGTTTCCACTCGCCGAATTGCTGGATGCGCTGCTGGGCATCGCCGTGAAGGCGACGGCTGCGCCCGTCGAGATCGAGTTCGCGGTCAGCATACCGGGCGGTGGTGTGCCGCCGGAATTCGGCGTCCTGCAGCTGCGGCCGCTGGCCCGGATCCGCGAGGCGCCCGAGCTGACGCTCGACCGCGCGGATCGCGCGGATCTGATTTGTGAGAGCGACAGCGTGCTGGGTCACGGCACGATAGACGACGTGCGCGATCTCGTCGTCGTGGACATGCACCGGTTCGATCGATCGAAGACGCGGGAGATCGCGCAGATCGTCGCGCAGTTCAATCAGGCGCTCATCGCGGAGCGCCGGCCGTACGTGCTGATTGGCGTCGGCCGATGGGGTTCGGCGGATCCGCTGCTGGGCGTGCCCGTCACGTGGGATCAGATTGCCGGCGCGCGCGCGATTGTCGAGGCCGGGTTCGCGGATTTCAGGGTCACGCCGTCGCAGGGCAGTCACTTCTTCCAGAATCTCTCAGCGGGCAACATCGGCTACTTCACCGTGAATCCCGACGCGGGCGAAGGCTTCGTCGACTGGGACTGGCTTGCGGCGCAGCCGACCGTCGCCGACAAAGAGTTCGTGCGCCACTTGCGCTTCGACTCGCCGGTCGTCGTCACGGTCAACGGACGATCGCACGCGGGGACGATTGCGAAGCCGCTGTGATGTAGCGCGAGGCTTCAGCCGAGCGTGCGCTGGTGGCTGGTGACTGGGGGCTGGGGATTCGGAGTCGTAGCGCGAGCCTTTCAGGCGAGGGGGTCGTTGGCGATGTAGGGCGGGTCCTTCTGGACCTGCCAGATCTCACCTGCCGAGCGTTAACGGGCATCGGCGAGGTCGCGTCCGGCGGCCGGCGGCGGCTCGCGTGGGAAACGCGTCCTCCAGCGCTTGCCAGGAACACGAGCCCGTCGCTTGGGGCTCTCCGATCGACAGCCAACAATCAGTTGGGCATCGAGCTGAACGTGATCGCCAGCGGCGAATCAGCAGCGCCGTGCGGCGATCCGCTTGCGGACGCGTTGACCGGCTTCGATGGCGCACGCGAGGTCGCACGGCCGCCGGCCACGACCTCGCCGATGCCCACTGCCAACACTCGCGAGCGTTGGCATCTATGAAGACGCGGCGCTAGAACGTCGAGCAG
>JACPZV010000499.1 GCA_016195295.1 Acidobacteriota bacterium | reverse complement strand
GTAGGTCGCTGCCGGCATTAATACCCCAAGGCCCGACGTCGAAAAGACGTCGGGCCTTTTTTGTTCAGCACTCCGCCCCAACGCGGCGCCTCTCTCTTCGCGCGCTTCAGCGGGAGCGGCATCGGGCGCAGCTCACGGCGGAACGGGTCCAGTACCAGGCCGAATCCCTCCAGCGTCGTCGCGCCGAGCAGCGCGCCCTCGCCGGGCTCGCCGACGATCACCATCGAATCGCCCTGCCGTCCCGCGTACTCGAACGTCGCCGTTGGTGAGTATGAACTCGCGAGTCGAGTGCGGCTTGATGCCGAGCTGTTGCAGCACGGGCTCGGGGATCAGCGAATAGACGGCGCCGGAATCCACCAGGCAGCGCACCTCCTCGGTGTGGCCGCCGTCCGCCGGATTCCCGACGATGACGCTGACATGAGTGAGGCCCATCGGCCTGAATTATAGAGCGACGTGTTCCAACACTCGCCTGGCCTTCTGCGCGTTGTCCGGGACGAGCGCGATTTCGAGCAAAGGGCCAGCGGTCCCCGTGAGATAGATGGCTTTCACGCCGACGCCGCCCTCAGCCAGCCGGCTGCTCAGCATCGCCAACTCGCCGGCCCGGCTCTCGAGCAGCACTGGCACGATCTCGCCCTCCTCGAATCGAACGCTCGCGGAATCCAGCGCGCGCCGCGCGGCGTCGATGTCGCTCGGCACAAAACGCGCGACGATGCGCCCCCCGACGACCATCGCCGTGCCGGCCTTCAAGGTGACGTGGTGCTGAGCGAGAATCGACGCGACGCGCGCCAGCTCCCCGGGATGCGGCTTCAGTTCGATCGACACATCTCTCATGACTGCCTCCTGCCATTCCTTACGCCGCTTTCATCGAATCCCGGCCGCACGAAGGCCATCGCGTGCGGGAAACGCTCGCGCACCGCGCGGTCGAGCGCGTCGAGGATTCGGACAGCGTGGGCCGGGACGCCGTCGGCGGTGGCTTTGCCTTTCTCCATCAGCACAGTCCACGCGACGCGCGACTCGGCAATGCCGAGAAGCGCCACCTTCGCCGAGCCGTTGAAGTCCGTCTGGACCGCGTCTTCTGGCTCGCGCCGGTCCGCCTTCCCACTGATGGCGCGAAACACCTTCGCGCCGATCATCGACGAGAACCAGTCGATGATTTCGATCGCTTCAATCACCGAGGCGTCGCCGCGCGCGGCGACGACCGGCGCCAGCGCCCGCGCCAGTCGCCACGCCAGATCGCCGTACCGCCGCGCGGAGACGACGAGCGGATCGTCGCGGTGCCGTTCGTACGCCTCGTCGGACGCGTGGGAGGCCGGCTCCGCCCCGACCGATGCGGGATCGACACCTTGCCGTCGCGCGGCTTCCGCGATGAATTCCAGCCCGCGTTCGAGCGACGAGGGCACGCTGTCGGCCCGCGACGTCCCGTCTGTGCGCGGCTCCGCGTCCTCGTCGTCCAGAAACGACAAGCAGCGATCGGTGAACGGACAGCGCTGACAGCGTCCGTCGCAGTAGTTGTAGATGCCCGGAATGAGGCGGGGATCGGAGGCACGCGCGACCAGGCGATCGAAATCCGTTGGATTCATGTCGCGAGGGCTGTGCAACCGGCGGGCCATCGGAATTTCTTAGGAAATCCTCGTGGTGACACGCGAAATGTTGCAGAGACTGCTACGCGGCAACGATGCGAGTACGCAGATTCTGCCTGTTGACGCAGTGCGCGATGCACAGCCACTACCATCGCGGGCAGAACGCGACGCGACTGCGCGAGCGCGGCGGTGAGCCCCCGCTGACCGACTTCATTGCGTAGTTGTGGAAAACGCGGCCCGAACCGAACTGGGCCTAACGCGGTCGGCGCTTCGCGCGCGTGCGGCCCTTTCGTGCGCCGCGCGCCTTCAGGACCCCACGTCTCTTTCGCGCGTCGCTTCCAGCCTTCGCCGGACCGGCGACGGCCCGCTTCGACTTCGGAAGTTTTGCGGCGACAAGGTCGTACGCGGCGCGCAGCAGGCGCTCCATCTCGGCCCGATCGAGCGTTTCGCCGAGGGCTTCCTCCTGCACCCACATCGCGCGCCCCAGGTACGGCGCGGGCCGCAGGCCAGGCCGCTCGACCAGCTCGGCGAAATCCTCCGGCGTGCACTTGAACGACACGTGATGCGGCGGCTCGAGGTACACGACGCAGAACATCTTCGCGCCGACCGAGAACGCGAGGTCCGCGCCCCACTTGATGTCCTCGGTCGCGCCGGGAAAACCCAGGCAAATCGATCGGAGTGTCTCGAGCGTCACGCACGCACCTCCGGCGTATAGTATCCGCAACAAAAGGGAGGACTCATGTCGAGGATCCTGCGGGGCGCGCTTGCTGCGGTGTTCACCGTCTCGCAGGCGCCGGCCTTTTCACAAGCGCGCACGCCGCCGCAACGCGCGACGGACGTCACCAACGAGGAGATTCAGGCGATCGCCAAGCTGGCGCCGGCCGACGGCATCGCCGACCAGCAGATCCGCGTGGTCGACATGGGCAAGTACAACGTCGCGATCGGCGTCTTGCATCGGTCCGCGAAACCCGCGCGGCAGGGTGCGATCTCGCACGCGCAGGTGACCGAGGTCTATCACATCATCGAAGGCTCAGGGACGTTCGTGACCGGTGGGACGATGGTCGATGCGACGCCGGCGTCGGCGGACGGCACGGTCGTGAAAATCCTGGTCGGGCCGAGCACGAACGGCTCGGCGATTCGCAACGGCCAGAGCCGTCACGTCGGGCCGGGCGACGTGATCGTGATCCCACCGGGCGTCGCGCACTGGTTCAGCGCGGTCGAGAAGGACATGAACTACCTGGTCGTGCGCGTCGATCCCGATCACATCCTGCCGACCGACTACGTCAACCCGGCGCTGAAAAAGTAGGGCGGGTCCTTGGACCCGCCGCGCCAGCCAGGTCCAAAAGGACCCGGCCTACACCTTCGCGCGCTCACTCGTACCTCAGCGCGCTGACCGGATCCAGCCGCGTCGCGCGCCGCGCGGGCCAGAAGCACGCGGCCATCGAAACCAGGACGAACAGCAGCGCGATCGACC
>JACPZV010000030.1 GCA_016195295.1 Acidobacteriota bacterium | reverse complement strand
GCGCGAGGAGACCGGCCTCCCGCTCGCGATGGCCGAGGATCCGTTGTCGTCGGTCGTGTTGGGTGCCGGAAAGATGTTGTCGGACTTCAACCTGCTGAGGAAGATTTCGATTGATTAGGCGATAGCGCGCGCCTTTCATCCCTCGACAAAGCTCGGGATGCCCTGAGCGTGCCGAAGGGCAGGCGAGCGTGCCGTTATGACGCTCCTTCAGATCCGCCAGCGGTCGGGTTACCTGTTCCTCGGCGTGATGCTCGGCCACATCCTGCTGATCTCCGCGCAAGTGAACTCGCGGTCCGGCGTGCCCGTCCTCGAAGCGGTGACCTTCGGCATCTTCTCGGAAATCCAGCGCGGCGTGTCGACGGCCGTGTCCGGCACCCTGCGCGTGTGGAACGGCTACGTCGGTCTTCGCCACCTCAAAGTCGAGAACGAGGAGCTCAAGCGCCGGCTGGCCGCCGCGGAGATGGCCGCGCAAGAGCAGCGGGCGCAGGCGGATCGGGCCCGCGGGCTCCAGCAATTGCTCGACCTGCGCGATCGCGCGAATCTTCAGACGGCCGCGGCGGAGATTATCGGCGCCGCGGCGACGCCCGATTTCCGCACCGTGACGATCGACAAGGGGACGCGCGACGGGCTGCGGCCCGATATGGCGGTCATCGCGCCCGCCGGCGTCGTCGGCCGGATTGTGGTGCCGAGCGCGCGCGCGGCGAAGGTGCAGCTCCTCATCGATCGCAACGCGGCCGCCGGCGCCATCGTGGAGCGGTCGCGCGCGCAGGGCGTGATCGTCGGCGGCGGCGACGAACGGCTGCGGATGGAGTACGTCTCCGAGGTATTCGATGTCGTCGTCGGAGATCTCGTGATGACCTCGGGAATCGACGGCATCTACCCCAAGGGATTCGCGATCGGGCGGGTGGAGACCGTCGAGAAGAGCGGCAGCGCGTACAAACGGATCACCGTGAAGCCGGCGGTCGACTTTTCCGCGCTCGAGAATGTGTTGGTGGTCGTGACGCCGACGGCGGCGCGCGAGGCGTCCGAGGGGAGTTCCGAGTGAAGGCCGCCAGGGTGGTCCTGGCGGTGGCCCTGGCCCTGGCCCTGCAAACGACGCTGGCCCGCTTTGTCGCTCGGGGCACGATTGCTGTGGATCTGGTGCTCGTCGTGGTCGTATATGTAGCGTTGACGTCGGGGCCGGCGACCGGGTTACTCACGGGCACGTTCGCGGGTCTGGTGCAGGACGCCCTGTCGAGCAGCGTGATCGGCATCGGCGGATTGGCGAAGACCATCGTCGGGTTTCTCGCGGGCATCCTCGGGACGCAGTTCATCGTCGCCCAGTCGGTGCCGCGGTTTGTCGTGTTTTTCGGCGCGACGGTTGTGCACGCGGTGGTGTTCATGGGCCTGTACGTGCTGCTGGATCTCCGGCACTTTGGCGTGCCGTACGCGGCCGTGACCGGACAGGCCGTGGGTAACGCCGTGGTCGGCGTCGTGGCGTTTCAAGTCGTGGAGTTGCTGCCGGGAGCCGTGGAGCGCCGGAGGTCACAAAGGACTCGACTCCGGCGCTGAATTTGAGGATGTGAGGATGTGAGGATGTGAGGAAGTCACATCCTCAACTTGATTTTATGGCCGTTGAAGAACGTCGCCGGGTCACCACGCGACTGAAGATCCTGCAGGTCCTGATCGTCGCGCTCTTCTCGGTCCTCGCCATCAGCTTCTGGGTGCTGCAAGTCGTGCAGCACGCGAAGTTCGAGGAGATGGCGGAGAACAACCACCAGCGCACGCTGCCGCTGCGCGCGCCGCGCGGCGTCATCTTCGATCGCGACGGTCACGTGCTCGTCGAGAACCGGCACTCGTACAGCATCTCCATCGTGCGCGAGCACACGAAAGACTTGAACCGCACGGTGCGGCTGCTCGCGGCCGTCCTGCGTCTCGAGGAGAGCGGCGTGCGCGAGATCGTCAGCCGCCACCGCCGCGAACCGACCTACCAGCCGATCACGATCCTGCAGGACGCGTCGCTCGCGCAGGTCGCCGCGGTGACCGCGCGACGTCTCGACTTCGAGTTGCCCGACGTGGTGGTCGAGCAGGTGCCGACGCGGCGCTACCCCGAGACGATGGCGGCGCATTTGTTCGGCTACGTCGGCGAAGTGAGCGACAAGGACGTCGCGGAGGGCGAGAGCCTCAAGAGCGGCGACATCGTCGGGCAGTCCGGCATCGAGAAGATTTACAACAGCCTGCTGATGGGCGAGGACGGCGCCAAGCGCGTCGTCGTCAACAGCGTCGGTCGCGAGATCCGGACGCTCGACGAAGATCCGCCGGCGGAAGGCAAGCGTCTGCAGTTGACGATCGACTACGACGTGCAGAAGGCCGTGCAGGACGGCTTCAAGGCGTCCGGGTTCAACGGCGCGGCCGTCATCCTGGATCCGAGCACGGGCGAGGTGCTCGCGTTCACGAGCGTGCCGAGCTACGACCCCAACGCGTTCGCCGCGGGGATCGACCGCGCGACGTGGGCGTCGCTCAACAGCGACGAGCTCAAGCCGCTTCAAGATCGCGCGATTCAAGGCCGGTACTCGCCGGGATCGACGTTCAAGATGGCCGTCGCGCTGGCAGCGCTCGAAGAAGGCATCATCACGCCCGACTTCAGGGTGAACTGCGCCGGACACGCGACGTTCTACGGACGTTCTTACGCGTGCTGGGAGAAGAAGGGGCACGGCTCGGTCAGCCTCCGCCAGGCGATCGAGCAGTCCTGCGATGTGTACTTCTACACCGTCGCCAACATGGTGGGCATCGACAAGATCAACAAGTGGGCGACCGCGCTTGGCCTCGGCGTCAGAAGCGGCATCGACTTGCCGAACGAGGTTCAGGGACTGGTGCCGTCGACCGAGTGGAAGCGCCAGGTCAAGCACGAGAAGTGGTACGCGGGCGAAGTGGTTTCGGTCGGCATCGGCCAAGGCGCCGTCGCCGTCACGCCGGTCTCGATGGCGGTCTACATGGCGACACTGGCCAACGGCGGCACGCGCGTCACGCCGCACCTGCTCAAGGCTGTCGACGATGGCACCGGGTGGAAGCCCGTACCGGCGCCGCCGCCACAATCGCACGTCGAAGTCGATCCAGAGAAGCTCCAGGCGATCCGTGACGGGCTGTGGGGCGTGGTCAATGGCCACGGCACGGGCGGAAGAGCGAAGATCCTCGGGCATGACGTCGCGGGGAAGACCGGCACCGCGCAGGTCATCTCGAACGAAGGTCGCATCGCCGCGAACGGCAGGACGACGAGGGACCTGCGCGACAACGGCTGGTTCGTGTTCTTCGCGCCCCGCGACAATCCGCAGATCGCGGGCGTGGTGTTCCTCGAACACGGCGTCCACGCCGGGAACGCCGCGTCGGTCGCGCACCACGTGCTCGAGACGTTCTTCGCCAAGCGTGAAGACCGGCCGCTGCCGCCACCGCCGACGACGAACGACCTGCACCTCGATTTGCGCGATCCGCTGGCGAGGAAAACCGCCGTGACGACAGGTGGGCAGAACTGATGTTCGAACGCCGTCTCTATCACCACGTCGACTGGGCGCTGCTCGCTGCCGTGCTCGCGCTCTGCACGATTGGCGTCGTCATGATCTACAGCACGACCGCCGATCCGACGCGCGCCTCGTCGCACATGCACGTCACGCAGTTCTACGCCATCGTCATCGGTCTGGCGGCGATGGCGCTCATGCTGATGTTCGATTACCGGACGTTCACCGACAAATCCCACATCATCTATATCCTCCTGCTCGCCGTGCTCGTCTACGTGATGTTCTTCGGGAAAGTGCAGATGGGCGCGCGCCGGTGGATTCCCCTCAAAGTCTTCAACCTGCAACCGTCGGAGTTCGCGAAGATCGGCGTCGCGCTCGTGCTCGCGAAGTTCTTCGGCGAGAACCGCGGCGCCCCAGGCTGGGCCGATCTCGCCATCGGCGGCACGCTCACGGCGATCCCCATCGCGTTGATCGCCAAGCAACCCGATCTCGGCACTGCGGTCGTGCTGGTGCCGGTGTTTCTCGCCATCGCCTATCTTGCCGGCATGCGCATGCGCGTCCTCGGCGTGCTGTGCGTATGCGGTCTCCTCGCGGCGCCCGTCGCGTGGAGGTTCATGAAGGATTATCAACGAAGCCGTATCTCGACATTTCTCGATCCCTCGCAGGATGCGAAGGGCGCCGGCTATCAGCAGATCCAGGCGCGCATCACGGTCGGGTCGGGCGGGCTCTCGGGCAAGGGATTCACACGGGGGACGCAGGGCCAGCTGCGGTTCCTTCCCGTCGCCCACAACGATTTCATTTTTTCGGTGCTGGCCGAGGAACAGGGGTTCGCCGGCGTCCTGGTGGCGCTCGGCTTGTATTTGTTCGTGATTCTGCGCACGCTCGAGGCGGCCCGCCTGGCCAAAGACCGGCTCGGCTCGTACCTCGTGCTC